>JAITEX010000130.1 GCA_031281765.1 Eubacteriales Family XIII. Incertae Sedis bacterium
TGCCGTTTTTTATAGCGTTGATCTGATCCTTGTCTTTTGTCAGATAATTATCCTCTTCAAGAATCAGCGTCACCTTTGCGCCCGGCAACACATCAAATACCGCATTATTAGTATGGCTACTCGACACATTGATACCGCTTATGGTAATCTTCGTCTCAACGGTTGCTCCTGTTTCCCCTACGGTGATTTTCTCGATGGCGGTACTTCCCGATTGTGTAATGACGTACTCGTTATTATTCGCTTCGGTAGTGAATTTCAGCTCTTTCGGAATACTTGAGGTATTATACGTATACCCGTCTCCGCCTCCCGATCCCGTTATCGCCGAAAGGTCGATGGCATACGATGTCCGAAGCATCGCCTGCTTCTTGACCGGCGCCGCTTCCGCCTTGACAATCGTTTCCTCTTCCAATGGCAAAGCCGCCGCTTCGTCACCGGGTTCCTCGTCCAATGGCAAAGCCGCCGCTTCGGATTCTTCCGCCTGTGGCAGGGCATCCGGCGTATCGCCCTGCTCCTCCGCGAGCGCCAGCGCCGCTACGGGAACAAACACGATTATACATAATAGCGCCGCAATCAATATTGATGTGAACCGCTTTCCGCGCGTTTCATTGGCGTTGTTTCCCCAAACAACTTTCATTTTAACTATCGAAATCTCCTTCAAATTTTTAAGCTCTACTTACTTATTATATACCCGTTTTTTTCGTTTCTAAACATAAAACATTAAAATTTTTTATATTTTTTTAAATTTTCATGCCTGAAATCCCGATATTTCACTAAAATTATCAAGTTTCATGAAATATATTGAAAAACCCTATAGTGTATAATGGTAGCAGAACCAAGGGAGGATACTATGGAATTCAAAAAAGATTCGAATTGGATATACGGAACCGACGAGAGCGGCAACATTATCGCCGAAGTCACGTTCCCGAATACGGAAGACGGCGCCGTCGTTATCAACCATACTTTTGTGGACCCGTCCCTGCGCGGGCAGGGCGTCGCCGCGCAGCTGATTGAAGCTGCCTACGACACTATCAAAGCCGGGGGGAAGAAGGCGTACGCCACCTGCCCCTATGCCATCAAGTGGTTTGATGAACATCCCGAAAAGCGTGATATTCTTATCGAACGGTAAGGGCCGGACCGGGCGCAAGCGCCGGAAAGGGAACAGTGGGAAGCCGTAACAGCATCAGGCGGAATATACGGAAAAATATACCGGCATATGATGAAAGCCCTGTCGATACAGCCGCTGTTTTTGCGCGGACGTTCGGGCGCGTACTTGCCGTGATCATCGCCCTCTCCATTCCCTTCGGCATGCTGCTCGCGGGTTTGAACATCTCCTGTAAGCTGCCGGATCTCTACAGTTTTGACCTGAACCGCACCGGCGCAGCAAAGAGCATCGGCTATACGGATAAAAATGAAAAGATTGCCGATTTCATGGCGGGCTATATGCGGCACAAGACGGATTCGTTCATACTGCGCGCAAAAAAAGATGGCGAGACCGTCTCCGTCTTTACGAACGGCGACGCGCAAGCGATGCGGAAGTACCGCAACGCTCTGGATGTCTCCGCGGGCGCGCTGTACGCCCTGCTGCCCGTCTCCTTTGCCGGCTACCTTATCCTCTGTTTGCTTGGACGCAAAACAGCCCTGAAATATTCCATCAGGGCTGCTCTTATCGTGTATCTTGGCTCCGCGGTCGCCTTTGGGAGCGTTATGCTCAGCAAGAGCAACTCAGCGGCATTCGCTGCCGATATTATCGGCGTTTCCTACGAACGCGGAGACGTGCTGCCCCATCTGTTCAGCGGAGGCCTTTTTGCGGAGATATTCGCCTTGGCCGTCGGTATATCCGCGCTGGCCATGTTTCTCATCTTCGCGTTGACGGCCCGCCTTACGCGCGACAGGGCGATGTTCGTAAGGGCTTATTAGCCCCGGCGTCCCGCTTAGAAGTTTTCCTCCACAAGCTGGAAGTACGCCTGCGCATGCTTGCACGCCGGGCATTCCGTTACGGCCTTCCTGCCTTCATAGATGAAGCCGCAATTCGAGCACTGCCATTTGACCGGCGTTTCACGCTCAAAGACCCGGCCGCTCTCGATGTTGCCTTTCAGTTTCAGATAGCGTTCCTCGTGCTCTTTTTCAACCGAGCCGATTTTCTCCATCTGGAGCGCGATTTCCTCGAAACCTTCCTCATGGGCGACCTTTGCGAAGTCCGCGTACATCGTCGTCCACTCATAGTTTTCGCCCGCAGCCGCGTCGGCGAGATTCTCCGTCGTCGTGCCGATGCCATGGAAATACTTGAACCATACTTCCGCGTGTTCCTTCTCATTGCCGGCCGTCTCTTCGAATATCTTCGCTATCTGGACATAGCCGTCTTTCCGCGCCTGGGATGCGTAAAACGTGTACTTGTTGCGCGCCTGTGATTCACCGGAAAACGCTGCCTGCAAATTCTCGTATGTCTTGGTGCCTTTTAATTCTTTCATTATATCCTCCCTATCATATATAGTCCGCGACGACACGCCGCCGCTCTCTTTTGCGGAGGTTTTCCCGTAAACCTCCTTTCTATTTTATCGCATACCGCCGCTTGAGACAAGCAAAATCGCCGCGGCGGGGGAAGCATTTGCGGATAGTTATTCGTCTATCCCGAGGTCGTTTTTCAGGATTACGCCGGGCTGGATGCTGCGGGCGCCGTATTTGCCGCGAATCGCGTCCATGGTCTTTTCGATTTTCTCGGCCTTTTCCGTCTTAGCGGCCGAATCCTCATCGAAGAGCGAGAGCTGCTCGGCCGCCGCTGTTTCGGGTACGAGGTTTTGCGCGGTGACGGTAAGCATGCGGATGGGCTTTCCGGCGGGCCATGAGTCCGTTATTATTGCCATGGCCGTTTCGGTCAGTTCTTCCGCGAGATGCGTCGGGTGGGGCGCCGCTTTCTGCCGCTGAATGGTTTTCAGGTCGGTATCCTTGATGGTCACCTGCACGGTGGTACATTTGAGGCCACTCTTGCGCAGGCGCCGGGCGACCGTATCCGACAGGGCTATTATGCCCGTGCGAATATCGCGCGCGGTTTTCAGGTCGCGTTTGAACGTGAGGCCGTTGCCGATGGACTTCGGCGGTTCCTCATCGCCGATACGCGTGACGGGGCTGTCATCAAGGCCGTTTGCGTGACGGTGCAGCTGCGCGCCCATCTTGCCGAATAGCCGTGTAAGGGCGGTTTCGTCCGTCGCGGCGAGGTCGCCGATGGTATATATCCCGCTCCTGTTCAGGGCTTCCGCCGTGCGGCGGCCTATCCCGAACATTTCGCCGACAGGCAGGGGCCAGAGTATATCGCGGTAATTCTCGTACGTGATAAGGAAGGTCCCGTCCGGCTTGTTCATGCCGCTGCCCATCTTTGCAAAAAACTTGTTGAAGCTGACGCCGACGGAAATCGTGACGTCCGTTTCCTGGCGTACGCGCTTCCGTATTTCATCGGCGAGCCGGACGGGGTCATCGCCGAACAGGCGCAGGCTGCCCGTCACATCGAGCCACGACTCGTCTATCGAGAAGCGTTCCACCTGATCGGTGTACTGCGCGTAGACGGCGTTGATGCGTTCGCAGAATTCACGGTAAAGGTGATGGCGCGGCGGCGCAAGCGTAAGGTTCGGGCACTTCCGCATCGCCTCGTGAATGGTTTCCGCCGTCCTGACGCCGCAGGCTTTCGCAAGCCCATTCTTCGCGAGGATGATGCCGCGGCGGCTTTTCGGATCGCCCGCCACCGCCATCGGCGCCTCCCGGTATTCCGGATGTATCGTCTCCTCCACACTCGCGTAAAACGAATCGCAGTCACAGTGGAGTATTACCTTAGCCATAGTAAGAAGGTTTACCAGGTTTTTTCTATCGGTTCGAATTTCTCGTTCAGCGGCTCGGTACTGCCGGGACGGAAGCGGCGGTAGACGCTCGCGAAGGTCATATCCTGAAAGAGCATCGGCTTGGCCGGGTCGAACACCTCGGTGAAATCAAGCGGGCAATGTATCATGCCGGCCTTGATATAGATGACCGTCGGCTTCGTAATAATGAATTTCTCGAGGTTCCCGTTTTCATCGCCGAGGTAAAACTCGGCCGTGCCGCCCAGTTCATCCATATGGAGCGCGTCGCCGCCCGCGAAGTAACACATCTGGTCGAAATCGTGCCACACGGGCTCGGGCTCCATCTGAAACGGTTCACAGATCGGCAGCCAGGTCGAGATAAAACCCTGTCCACCGTTCAGGTTCGGATAATAACTGCCCGGCGCGAGTATCCCGTCAAGGTCCCCGACGGGAATTTTGATGTTCTGGAATACGTGTTTTTCGTTCAGATAGTCGAGTAATTTAGACATAGCGAGCCTCCTCTCACTTCACTTCCTCCAGTATATACGGTCGGCTTGATAGCCTCAACCATCAGCGTCGCTCCCGATAAACTCCCGCAGGATGGAGTTCGCCGGTACGGCGTCCGCGCTTTCGGCGGCTTCAAAGAACGCAAGGAAGTCGAGCAGGCGCTCGGCGTCGCTGTACGCGGGGTTAGCCGAATCGACTTCCCGCAGCGCCTTTTCCGCGAACGGTTTGATGATGGCGAGTTCGTAGATAAGCGATGAGTTGAAGAACACATCGGCGTCGGCGCTATAGGGGAAGATGTTTATATCCTCGCCCCGGCGCACCTTCGGCCAGCTTTTGATGGTCCCCGCGGCGCCGGTGCCGCGCGTCCGCGCGTCCCGGATAATACGGCGCAAAAGCCGTACGTCCGTCGTCGGTATGCGGTTGTGGTCGTCTAAGTTCAGCTGCGAAAGCGGGCTGATATAGACGCGGAACTTCTCGCCGGCCGCTATCTGCCTCGTCATATCCGCGTTCAGGGCGTGAATGCCCTCAATCACAATGACCTGCCCGGGATCTAAGCGCGATATGCGTTCACCGAATCTCTTTTCGCCCGCTATAAAGTCGTAGGTCGGCAGGTCCGTTTCGGCGCCGGAAAGCAGCAGGTTGATATTATTATTGAACAGGCCCACGTCTATCGCGTCGACGCCTTCGTAATTATACTCGCCTTTTTCGTCCCGCGGGGAATCCTTGCGCTCGACAAAATAGTCGTCCGTGCCGAGATAGAGCGACGACACGCCGTTCTCTTCGAGGCGCGCAATCAGGCGCTTTGCGAAGGTCGTCTTGCCGGACGAAGAGGGGCCGGCAATCAGCACGACACGCCGGTTCGTCTGGGCTATCGTGTCCGCTATCTTCGAGATACCGCCCGCGTGCAGGCGTTCGGAAAGCGTGATTATCCCGTTCGTTTCGCCCTTGACGATGGCCTTGTTCAAATCCGCGGCAAAGGACAGGCCGAACGCATCCGCGATATTCCAGCCCTCGTCGAACGCCTTGAACAGCTTTTCATCGTTGATATAGGGCGGCAGCCGGTCCGGGTACATCGGGTGCGGGTAGCGCAGCAAAATGCCGTTTTCGTAACGGTGCAGCTCAAACCAGCGCAGGTAGCCGGTGGACGGGACCATGCGCCCGTAGAAGTAATTGCTGAAGCCGTCTATCTCATAGAGGGCGATATAATGGACATCCGGAGCGCTGAGAAGCAGCTCTTTGCGTTTTGGCGTCAGGTAGGCGCCTGCCTGTTCGAGTAATTGTTCACGGCTCACGAGCGTGCGTTTTATCGGCAGGTTCCGGTCGCCGAGTTCCCACATACGCGCTTCTATGGCCGTAATCTGCTCGTCCGTTACCGGCTCCGGGGTGTTTATGCGCGTGAACAGGCCGCGGTTCAGCGAATTCAGAATATCCGTATCCGCCTCGCCGAGCACGTCGTATACCGCTTTCAGGTAGAGCAGCATGAGACTGCGCTGGTACATGCGGTCCGCAAAATTGTTCCGCAGGTCGAGAAAGGTCACGGAGCAGTCCTTCTCTATCACGTAGGTGAGCTCTTTCTCGCGGTTGTCCACGAACGCGCCCATGACGCGGTAGACGAGCCGGCTCCGGTACTCGTTCACGAGGGATTCTATCGTCGTCCCTTTCCGGACGGCTCGCGAAATCTCCGCCCCGCCCGCCTCAATTGTCAGTTTTACTGTTATGCTATCCATGAAATAAGCATAACATATTTGACCTTCGTTTTCCCGCGTAATAAAATGTATTAAAGCGCTTCGCGATGCGCACAACATTATTCGAAAGGATGCAAAAGTGAGTGAGAAAAGATTCTACCAGCCGGACATTGAGACGGCGGCGTACGAAAAGATGTACGCCCTGCAGACGGAGCGGCTCGCGTGGGCGGTGAAACACGCCTACGACAATATCCCCGCCTATCGTGAGAAGATGAAAGCGAAGGGGGTGGAGCCCGGGGATGTGCAAAGCCCCGAGGACCTGCACAAACTGCCCTTCCTCTCAAAGGACGACCTGCGGGACGCGTACCCCTACGGCTACCTTGCCCTGCCGCTGTCCGAATGCGTGCGCATACAGTCGACGAGCGGCACCACGGGCAAGCGCGTCGTCGCCTTCTACAACCAGCATGACATCGACCTCTGGGACGAATGCTGCGCGCGCGCCATCGTTGCGGCCGGCGGCTCGAACGAGGACGTGGTCCACGTCAGCTACGGTTACGGCCTGTTTACGGGCGGCCCGGGGCTGAACGGCGGCTCACACAAGGTCGGCTCGCTGACGCTGCCGATGTCCTCGGGGAATACGGAGCGCCAGATACAGTTTATGACGGACCTCGGTTCCACCATACTCTGTTGTACGCCATCCTACGCGGCCTTTCTCGCGGAAAGCATCCAGGAAGCCGGAAAACGTGACGAAATCAAGCTGAAAGCCGGCATCTTCGGCGCCGAAGCGTGGAGCGAGGAAATGCGCCGCGATATTGAAAGGAACCTCGGCATCAAGGCCTACGACATCTACGGGCTGACGGAAATCTCCGGCCCCGGCGTTTCTTTTGAGTGTGAGGAACAGACGGGTATGCACGTCAACGAAGACCACTTCATACCCGAAATCATAGACCCGGATACGGAAGAAGTCCTGCCGCTCGGCTCAAAGGGCGAACTCGTATTCACCTGCATTACGAAGCAGGCGTTCCCGCTGCTGCGCTACCGGACGCGCGACATCTGCATACTTACGCGCGACGAATGTTCCTGCGGGCGTACCCTCATCAAGATGCACAAGCCGATGGGCCGCAGCGACGATATGCTTATCATACGCGGCGTCAATGTATTCCCGTCACAGATAGAGACCGTCCTTATGAACGCGGGCTACCCCGCAAACTACCTGATTATCGTGGACCGCGTAAACCACACGGACACCTTCGAAGTGCAGGTCGAAATGACGGACGAAATGTTCTCGGACGAGGTGAAGCTCATCGAGGCGCGGGAGAAAGACCTGCTGACGCGTATGCGCGCCATGCTCGGCATCTCGCCGAAGGTCACGCTCGTGAACCCGCGCTCCATCGCGCGCAGCGAGGGCAAGGCCGTCCGCGTCATAGACAATCGGAAGATATAAAGGAGCACTATAATGACTATTGAACAACTTTCCATCTTCGTAGAAAACCAGCCCGGGCGTCTCGCGGAAATCACCGGGATACTTGCGGGCGCCGATATAGACCTGCGCGCCATGTCCATCGCGGATACGGCGGACTTCGGCATACTGCGCATCATCGTCAGCGATACGGAAAAGGCCTTGCACACGTTGAAAAACGCGGGTTGCGCCGTATCCGTCACGAAGGTGCTCGCCGTAGGTCTGACGGATGAGCCCGGCAGCCTCGCAAAAGTGATACGGGTCCTCTCGGACAACGGCGTCAGCGTCGAGTACCTCTATGCGTTTATCACGCGCAAGGAGGGCAGCGCCTACGTGATATTCCGCGTCGAGGACACGGATAAGGCGGAAGCAATATTCGCCATGCACGGGGTAGCTACAGCGGGCAAGGAAGAGATTTACGCTATTTGATGAATATGGTTCTCACTCAATACGGGGCGGGGATTTCCCTGCCCTCGTAAGGCGTTATCACCTTGCGTATATCGGCCGTGATCTCCGCGTCGATGCGGTGAGCCGCGGCCATCGCGTCCATTATGAAAAAGGTTTCGTCAAACGTCCGTGCCTCATGGTAGGGGCGTTTTGAATTGATGCCCTCGAAAACATCGATACACGCAAGAAGGCGCGAGCACTTATCGAGCCCGGCCTCAGTCAGGCCAAGCCCGTAGCCGCTGCCGTCGATCCTCTCGTGATGGTTCAAAGCCCAATCGCCGATATTCTTGAAGTTTGGAATATCCGACAGCCATTCGCGGGCTTTTGTGGTGTGCTGTTTTATTATATGGTATTCACTCTCCGTGACCGCTCCGGGCTTTTCGATGATGGAGGGCGGCACGGTAATCATGCCGATGTCGTGCAGGGCGGCCGCAAGATAGAGCTTCCTGAGCGTCACCTCGTCGAAGCCGTAATGTTCGCCCATTATCCACGCGATATTTGCCACGCGTATCGTATGGGCCAGCGTATATTCCGAAATGTAATCGATAATGTGCGCTATCATGCCCGATATATGCAGCACGGACGGCTCTTTCAGGCTTTCGAGCCAGACCGGGACGGTAGAATCGAGCGTCACCGAAATATTTTCATTCTTCAGGGCCGCGAGCATATCCTCGTCGATAATGCTCTTTAGCAGCAGAATATCCTCACCGTCGAAACCCTCGTCCGCGAAATCGTCTATGCGTTTCATCAAATCGGGAATATCATCCGCGGCTAAACCTTCGAGGTGCCGGCTCACATCTAACGCGTCGGCTATCGCTATAAGGCCCGCGCCCCGCGGATATTCGCCCTTTTTCTTGCCGAAAGCGCCGCTTCCGTCCGCGCGCTCGTGGTGATAGAGCACCAATCCTTCCACGCTTTTCTTGAACGGCAGCCACTCCACATTGCGTTGCCCGTATTCGCAATGAAGCCGCATACCCGCGCTATCCAATGTAGCGCCCCTGCGTTCCTCCCACATATACTCCGTCAGCGCGTTGTCGTGGAAGAGGGCGCAGATGGTCAGGGCCGCGAGTGAATCATCGTCATACCCGAGCTTCTTACCCATGGCCGCGCAGACAGCCGCTACGCGCGCGCTGTGATGTTCGCTTACGCCAAAGATGGTGCGTTCCGCAACATCGAGGGCGCGGGAGAATACGCGGGAAAGCAGATCGAGGCGTATGGTCGTCCTGTTCTGCTCCTCGTGCTTTTCCTTGAATTCCGCAACCTGGGTGTCCTCGCCCCTGACGATGGGGGGCGCCAAAAAGACGCGGTTCCGGCCGGTCGTCTTTGCCTCGTACATGGCATGGTCGGCTATCTCAATAAGCTCATCAACGGTGGCTGAACCGGAAGCCACCGAGGCTATGCCGAGGCTGCACGTGATGCGGATTTGATTTCCCTCGTAGATGGTCATCATGCCCTCAACGCAGCGCCTGATGCGTTCAGCCGAAATTTTTGCGATATACCCGTCCACATCCGGCATAAAAACAGCAAATTCCTCGCCGCCGAACCGTACGACAATATCGTAGACGCGAACCGCTTTTTTCAGCTTGTTCGCGAAGTTTTTCAGAATCTCATCCCCTGCCGGATGGCCGAAGGTATCATTGACGCGCTTGAAGTGGTCGATGTCGAGTATGATGAGGCTGACCGGCGTACCGGAACGCCGCGCGCGGTCCAACTGGCCGGGGACCTGTTCGATGAAATACCGGCGATTGAACAAATCGGTCAGTTCGTCTTTGTACACCTGCCCCTTGAGCTTATCGATATTTTTTTCGTACCGCTCACGCAGCCGGCGAGACCTGACGAACAGCGCTATGTTGAGGACAAGGGAGATAACAGCAAGGGCAAGGCTTGCTGTTACCACTACATATCCGAGCGTTCCGGTCAGTTCCATTGTTCCGTCGCTTTGCCCTCTATATCCGGCCGAGCCGTTCTTTCAGCCCCGCCTGCTGGGTGCGTATCTCGTCCGGCAGACGGTCAAATTTCCCGAAGAATTCCATCTGATTTTCTACTTCCGCGGCCCACGAATCCTTATCGATGGAGAGAAGGTCCCGAATAATATCCCCGTTCACCTCGTCCTCGATGCCGGTCAGCTCAATATCCTCGGGTTTCGGCATATAGCCGATGGCCGTCTCGTTTGCGTCCGTTTTTCCCGCGCAACGGTCAAGAACCCACTTGATGACGCGGAAATTCTCGCCGAATCCCGGCCAGATGAACTTTCCTTCGTCGTTCGTGCGGAACCAATTGACATTGAAGATTTTCGGCGGGTTCGGAATCTTTTTGCCCATGGCGAGCCAATGCGCGAAATAGTCGCCCATATTATAGCCGCAGAACGGGAGCATCGCCATCGGGTCGCGGCGCACCACGCCGACCTGGCCCGTAGCGGCAGCCGTCGTCTCGGAACCCATCGTCGCGCCGACAAAGACGCCGTGCTCCCAGTCGAAACTCTGATAGACGAGCGGCGCTACCTTTGCGCGGCGGCCGCCGAACAGGATTGCGGAAATCGGCACGCCTTGCGGGCTTTCCCATTCGGGGGAGATGCAGGGGCACTGCCCCGCGGGAGCCGTAAACCGCGAATTCGGGTGAGCCGCTTTTTCGCCGCTCGCGGGCGTCCACGGATTGCCCCGCCAATCGAGGGCTTCCGCCGGAGCGTCCGTACCCATGCCTTCCCACCAGATATTGCCGTCCGGCGTGAGGGCTACGTTCGTAAATATCGTATTTTTCTTTGTCGTGAGCAAAGCGTTCGGATTGCTCTTCATGCTCGTACCGGGCGCCACGCCGAAGAAGCCGTATTCAGGGTTGACCGCCCAAAGCCGGCCGTCCTCGCCGATACGCATCCACGCGATGTCGTCGCCGACGGTCCACACCTTGTAACCCTTCTCACGGGCGTACTCGGGCGGTATCATCATGGCGAGATTTGTCTTGCCACACGCGCTCGGAAACGCCGCCGCGATATAAGAGGTCTTGCCCTCGGGGTCCTCGACGCCGAGAATGAGCATATGCTCGGCAAGCCAGCCCTGCTGACGCGCGAGATAGCTGCCGATACGAAGCGAGAAGCATTTCTTGCCGAGCAGGACATTGCCGCCGTAACCGGAACCGATGCTCCAGATGGCATTATCCTCGGGGAAATGGCAGATATACCGGCGCTCGGGGTTCAAATCGAGTTTTGAGTGCAGTCCCTTGACGAAATCGTCCGAATCGCCGAGATAGTCCATCGCGACCTTGCCCATGCGCGTCATAATGCGCATATTGAGCACGACATAAATGCTGTCCGTCAGCTCGATACCGACCTTGCTGAATTCCGAAGCCGCAGGGCCCATCAAATAGGGAATTGCATACATGGTGCGGCCCTTCATAGAGCCGTCAAAGAGGGCGCCGAGTTTGCCGTAGGCTTCATCGGGCGACATCCAATTGTTCGTCGGCCCCGCGTCTTCCCGCTTGCTCGTGCAGATAAACGTCAGATGTTCTACGCGCGCCACATCGTTTTCCGCCGTACGGTGGTACATACAGCCCGGGAGCAACTCCTGGTTCAGATACTGCATTTCGCCCGTATCCACCGCTTCCTGCGCAAGCCGCGCGCGTTCTTCCTCAGAGCCGTCGATCCAGACGATATTGTCCGGCTTCGTCAGTTCCGCCATCTCCGCTACCCAATTATTTACCGCTTTGTTTGTGTACATAACGACCTTCCTTTTCCTTGAGGAAAGCGCCGAATCATCCCTATCCGAGCATATAGACCGGCAAACAGAGGCATCGATGCTTCCCGAACGAACTTCGCCGGGCGGCCATCAGGGCCGCCGGCAAAGCATTATTATCCGTAATTCCTTAGTTTATTATACGATATGGAAGGAGTAATGACAACGCACAGAGCGATAACTTCCGGCGCTCAGTCTGTAAAGTTCACAGCGACGCCCCCCATATCCGCCGATATTTCCAGCGTGCCGACCGGGTTCGGCGCCGTATAGGCGCCGTGGACTTTTGTTCCGTTTACCGTGGCTGCGCCCACCTCCGTTTCGATGTCCCACGAAAGGCTGTCCCGCGGCTGCTTCAGGTTCAGCTCAACGCCGCCCATATCACAATCGATTTCGGACGTCCCTTTTAGTACGCCGACCAACTTGACGCCGCCCATGTTGCAGCTCAAATCCAAACCACCGGACTCAAATCCCACCAGGCTTGCGCCGCCGGCATCCACTTTGACCTTCGCGGAGTCGGCACTGACATCCCGCACTTCCAGCGCGCCCATATCGGCTGTTATTATCAGAGCGCCGGCCTTCGAGGACCGCACTTTCACGGAACCCATGTCCGCATTCGCGTGAAGCCGGTCTGCATGTACGCCTTCTATCGTTATGCCGCCCATATCGCAATTCACGTCGAGATCCGCCGCGTTCACATCCGAGACCGCCACCTTCGGGAAGTTCGCCGTTATCTTCACCCTGTCCAGCGTAACCCCCTCAGGAACCGTGACCTCGATGTACCCCTTGTTTTGGAACACATTTCCGATATTGAAGCCGAAAGGACCCACCCCGAACCAGTTCGACAGCCTGCGCTTCTCCGAGGTAATGATAAGCTCATCGCCCTCGGTTTTTGCGCTGACGCCGCCGAACGCCTTCGGGTTCTGCGCCTTCACCCTCAGCTCATCGCCGCGAACCACGCGCACCACCGGCACCATATCCGCATCAATCGTGATATTCTTTACCCCGGGATAGGCGCTGTCCACTTCGTCCATATTCCCCAGTTCCCTGGAATCTATGACATACAATCCCTCGTGGCCGAAAATCACCGAGTTCATCCCGCCCTGCAGGAAGCCGATCCCTGCTATCACAGCGCCACAGCAAATCATTACCGCCGCCGTTATCAGGAGAATTTTTACCGTTTTACTCATCGTTTCCGTCTCCTTTCCCGTAGACTATTTCCGCAGGAGCCGCCGCCTCATGCCGCGCCTCATGCGCTGCCTGCGGTTCTTGCTCATTCGCCGTTCCTCTGTCCGGTTCCGGCGCTGCTTGCGGTTCTTGCTCGTCCGCCGTCACGCTGGCCTGCTCCGGCGCTGCCTGCGGTTCCGGCGCCGCCTGCCTGTTCCACATTTGCGGAGCAGGCGGCTCAGCCGCATAGCCGGGCCCTTGCGCCCGCAGATTTTCCCGTGCCTGCCGGTTGATTTTGCGGAAACGCAGCGCGTTGAAGAATTTCGCTATGCCTTTCAGCGTTACACGCGTCAGCGCGCTCACCCCGATACACAGCAGTATTCCGATACCTATCAGCGCGAGCCCGCCGCCGATATAGAACAGGGCTGTCGCAAAGCTCTGCGGTATAACGAGCAAACCTGCTATCACTACCGCAATCCCGCCAAAGAAAACGCCTATCGCCGTTCCGTAGAACGCAAATATCAACGCGAAAACGGTGATCAGCAGCGCGAACACCACGCAGAACAGCGCTATCATTACCGGCAACCCGATGGGCAGCGCAAACACGCCGAGAAGCGCGAACCATACGGCCGATATGCCCTTCTTCACCTTTGGCTTGCCTTCAGCCATATCGCGCAGGGCGAAGTCCGCCATAATGCCGGCGGCGACCTGCGCGGGCGTCCCGAGCGATTTCAGCGCGATATTCGCGCCGTCCGGCCCCGCCTCGTCGAGATATTCCGCATAGTACGCGATGGCGTCCGCCCTGTCCTCCGGCGGCAATTTATTCAGCCGTTTCTCAAGCTGCGAGAGATATTTCCTGTTATCCAATCTGTTCACCTCCCAAAATCAGTTCATCCAAACGGCCCCTGAAATCCGTCCACGCTTCGCGGTAGTTGCCGGCCATGCGGTTGCCCGCCTCCGTAATCCTGTAATATCTGCGGTTCCTGCCCTGATGCGGCACATCGTAAGTGGATAGGCAGTTCTCTTTCTGCAGCCGCCGCAGCACGGGGTATAAGGTCGACTCGGACACGCCGAGCCATTCGCGCAGCGTCTGCGTCAGCGCGTACCCGTAGGTGTCCTGCCGTCCTACCACGCTCAACACGCACGCGTCGAGCAGCGTCGCTCCTATTTGAAAAACCAAAGTATCACCTCTTTCAACGTCCCAGTTGATATATAATTTATAATACTATACACCATATAATATTATATGTCAAGACAAACAAAAATCACCCACGCAAGTAGGTGATTCCTAACCAAGCTTTTTGGGAACGGAATCGCCATGCGGCGGGTTCCCTTTCGTTTATAATACACCCCTTTTATTCGTTATGCAATAATAATTTTTGGAGAAAGGTAGATAAACTTGTAACCCGCTCGACAAACTCACATGGTATAATAAGTGCGAAAGGAGACGCTTATGGCAGAGTATCTTTTACATCACACGATAATTTTCTGGCTTGCGCTTGCCGTGATATTTGCGGTAGCGGAAGGACTGACCCTCAGCATGATAACGATATGGTTCACGGCGGGAGCCGCGGTTGCGACGGTTGTCGCGGCATTCGGCGGTGACATTTGGGTACAGTTTATCGCATTCGTGGCAGTCAGCACGATATTGCTTATCTTTACCCGCCCCGTCCTCGTGAAACATCTGAAAGTCGGGCGGGAGAAGAACAATGTCGAAGCCCTCGAAGGGAAAACGGGGCTTGTGACAAAAGCCATAGAGCCGTTCGGCAGCGGCTTAGTCAAAACGGGCGGCATCGTCTGGACCGCCATCGGTGAAAACCAGAACTTCACCGCGCAGGAAGGCGAAACCGTCGAAATAATAAGGGTAGAGGGCGTAAAGCTCATCGTAAAGGAATTAGAGGAAAGGACGGCATAATATGAACGATATGAACGACGGAAACGGTTTGGCAACCATCATTGTTATCGGCGTCGCGGCGTTGCTCGTGATACTTCTCATCGTTCGCAATATCCGCGTGGTACCGCAGGCGAGGGCCTTTGTCATCGAGCGCCTCGGCGCGTATAACGGCACCTGGCAGGTAGGCCTGCACTTCAAAATTCCCATCATCGACCGCATCGCGAACCGCGTGTCGCTGAAGGAGAACGTCCTCGACTTCCCGCCGCAGCCCGTTATTACGAAGGATAATGTTACGATAGAAATCGACACCGTTATCTATTTCCAGGTGACGGATCCGAAACTCTACACCTACGGCGTGGAATACCCGATGGCGGCCATCGAAAACCTGACCGCAACGACGCTGAGGAACATTATCGGCGACCTCGAACTCGATGAGTCGCTGACCTCGCGCGAACATATCAACGCGAGAATGCGCGAAGTGCTCGACGAGGCTACGGACGCCTGGGGCGTGAAAATCAACCGCGTCGAAGTGAAGAACATCACGCCGCCGCGGGACATCCAGGTCGCTATGGAGAAGCAGATGCGCGCGGAACGGGAACGGCGCGAAGCCATACTGCGAGCCGAGGGCGAAAAGAGGTCAGCCATCCTTATCGCGGAAGGCAACAAAGAGGCGCGCATCCTCGATGCGGAAGCCAAGAAACGCTCGAAGATACTCGAGGCCGAAGCGACAAAGGAAATGCAGGTACTCGAAGCCACCGGCGAAGCCGATGCCATACTGCTCGTGCAGAAAGCTACGGCTGACGGTATCAAGATGATAGTGGAATCGAACCCGACAGACCCCGTCCTGACGCTGAAGGGTCTCGAAGCCTTCGAAAAGGCCGCCGACGGCAGAGCCACAAAGATCATCATTCCGTCGAATATACAGGGCCTTGCAGGCCTCGCGACTTCGCTCGCGGAAATCGTCACGCCGGTCGGTTCCGAGGGTCTCGGCGGGAAAACCGCGGGAGCCGTGAACAACGCGCCGAAAGCGGCGGACGCTACCATCGACGTAAAAGCATAGAACACTCATAGAAAAAGAGGGGGGCAACACAAAAAGAACCGTCCCCCTCGTGTTCTTGTATCTTTCTCCCCTTGTGCGCAAGGTAAATTGAGGTATGTAGAGATGAATTGCCCGAAATGCAGCTCATATGTCAGCGATAACACGCGGTTCTGCGCGCACTGCGGTTACGACATCGTAAAAGGCGGCGGTATATACGGGGTGCGCAAAAAAGCCACGGATACCGCAAAGGCCGCGAAAGAGGTGACGCGTAAGGTCACCACATTTCCCGACAGACTTTCCGACAAAATGGAGGCGTGGGCCGACAACGCCGGCATCGTGCCGACGGCTGATACTGTGCCGCCCGCGTCGCAGTATCAAACTGCGCAGCCCGAAACGGGGCCCGCGGCCTTTATCGCAACGCCCATCGACACCGATTCCTCACAGGTGGCTTACCCCGTCCGCGCGAAACGCGAATGGAACAAAGTCGTTATCGGAATATTGATTGCCGCCCTGCCGATACTATTCGGGGTGTTTGCGTCTCTGAGTGACGACAGCGATGACTGGGACTATGAAGATGACGAAGTGTGGTACGAGGAACCCGTCGAGTATTCCGACTATATCTCCACCTTATCTTTGCCGGACTGGTCGGAATATGATTATTCCGAAGCGCCGGGAACATCCCACCAGTACCTTGACCCCTATGATGAATCCGTCCTCTATGTCCTCGCCGGCTACGACGCGGATAATGACATCGGTTTCGTCCCGGGCGGCGCCGTGCTGAACGATGACATGGCGGATCCCGAAAAAACCGAAGCTCTTTTGCAAAACGCCTTTGCGCCGTTGAACTATCACCTCAGTACGGAAATATATACGCTCGGCCCCTACGATGTCGAGGTGGAGGGAAGCTTTGATTTTGAGATAACCCCGGGAACGCTTCTGATAGAACACCAGGATAACATGACCATTCTTTCGTGCCACTACACGCTGAGGAACAATGACGAGGTTTCGGGGACTTTCTACCTTATCAGAAAAGACAACACCCCTTACGGCATACCCCTGTATTCGGTCATAAACCCGTACGCGGACATCGAGGCGGTACGGCAGAATACGCTTGCCGACCTCAGCTACGGGAGCATCATCTGGCACGTATAACACAAAAAGAACCGTCCCTTTTGTGCTATTCCTTGGTGAACAGCGCGAGGAAGCGGTCGAGGACGGTGTCCCGGGCAGGGTCGGCGGCGGGCGCCGGCGCTTTTTCGGGCTTTTGGACGCCCTGGCATTTGAGTACGAACTGTACGAGGTCAACATCCGTATTCCGCGGCGATACAAACGACACCGGTTCAAAGTCCGCTCCCGTATACCTGTCGAGCATATCGTCCATTTCGGACCTGAGCGTTTCCGGCAGACCGGCTGTCTCATCTTCCAGCTGACTCGTCCCGTCATAGAGCTTCCTTATACCGTCCGCAATATCACCGGAACCGTCGGCAAGGGACGAGAGGCCAGAATGAAAATCCTTATAGCCGGCATCTATGGCGCCGACGCCGTCCGTGTAGTCCGTCAGCCCCTTGTGGAACTGCCCGTAGCTCTCCGACAATCCCGCAAGCCCATCCGCAAGCTGTTGCAATTGCCCTAAGGAATCCAACGCGGAAAGTGAGGCCGCTATATTCTGCGCTATACCGTCAAGATTATCCGCCATAGCATTGATGCCGGCGGCCGCGGACGCGTCCAAACCGGCCGCTGTCGCTCTCAGACCCCCCGCAATCTGCGACAAGCTGCCCGGGAGCTGCGCCAGGCTGCTTATATCCGGCGTATCCGACAGTGAGCTGGCAAGAGCGGATGACATTTGTGATAATGCGCTCTCCATCTGCGCTGAAGCCGAGGTGAGCGACGGCGCGCTCTTGTTCAATGCGTCAAGCCCCTGTTCTATGCCGGCCGAACCGTCTTCCAATGCATCCATGCCGGATTTGTAGGCATCGGCGCCGCCTGAAAGCTCTCCCACGCCGCCGTTCAGATCCGCAATCGCGTCCGGCAGCTTTTCAAAATCATCTATCATGCCGTCCATATCCGGCAGGTCGAACTCCATGGAAAACGGCAGGGCGGAAATCTCGACGCCGTTCATCACGAAGTCGCTTACGGACGCTCTTACCGTAATATCCGCATCCTCGCCCGGCAGTACCTGATAAGCGATGACCGTGTCTTTGCCCGCATTCGCGATAGTGGCTCCGGGGGCCGTAATATCGCCGCAGCGGTCGCTATCGAGCGTCAAGGAGAGCTGCACCACATAATTATCAGAGAATACGGGGTCGGCGTCCGGGTTTTTCGCGACGCGAAGGCTGATTTCAAGGTCGCCGCTTTGGCCCGCAAGCTCCTGCGGCGTTATCCCCGCGCCGTTGAGATAATATTCGATAGTGAAAAGCCACGGCAGATCCGCCGCCGCCTTATTCCCTTGATAATAGAAGTTGCCCTTCCCCGCCTCAAAGACCACCGCGTCACCTTCTTCGGCAAGCGGGGCCACATCGGTCAAGTTGACGACGGAGTCGTAGCTGCCGTAATCGGTGACACGGCCCGCTTCGGCGACCTTGAAGCGGTTGACGACATATACGGCCGATACGCCGCCGTTTGCCGTAAGGTTCGCGTAGACAATCTCGTCTTTCCCTTCTATGGCGGCGGCCGGCCCGCTCCCGCCGGCCGGGCCATCCACGAGCGTGAGGGCGGCGGCTTGCGCGCCGGTCAATGTTATTACACACGCAATCAGCAATGCCGAAGCCATCAGTACAGCAGCCTTAGTGCGCCTGAACGTGAGTCTCATGTCTTTCCTCCTTTGGGAAACAGAAATCCCGCCTTATAGGTGAGTTTTCCGATGGGTTTATCTAAAAGCGTCAGCATGGCGGGCAGGAAACAGACCACCATCCCGAATGAGAACAGGGTCCCGCGCCCAAGCAAAAGCCCGAGGCCGGATATGACGGGGTTCGTCGACGTGGCAAAGAGGGTGAACCCCGCGATGGAAAGTATGGACGCCGAAACAACGATGGAGCGGAAGGACTCCCCGAGCGCCTGCTTGATTGCCTCCTTCTGCGGGAGCATTCTCCGGTACTTTATATAGGTGTTCGTGAGCAGGATGGCATAGTCCACCGTTGCGCCCAATTGCACGGTGCTGAGCACGAGATAACCGACGAAATTGATTGGCGTGCCGGCAAAGTAGGGGATGGACAGGTTGATCCAGATGCCGGTTTCGATGGTGAGCAGCAGGAGAAACGGCAATACGCCCGACCGGAAGGTGAGCAGCAATACGAGAAATATGAGGGCAATGGCGATCAGGTTGACGCGTATATTGTCGACATCCACGAGCTCCTTCATATCATGCAGGTTCGCGCTCTGCCCGACGGACCGGGCCTCATCGCCATACTGCTCTTCCATTATGCTCTGGATGGTTTCCACCGCAGCGAATGCCTCGTCGCCCTCCTCCGGCGTATCGGTATAGACGATGATCCTCGCATAGTCTTTGGAATAAAACTGCTCCGTGACCTCCTCATCGAGATATTCGGGCGGAATCACCGCGCCGACCGTATCGGTATAAGAGACGACGCTTGTCACATAGTCAAGGCGCTTAAGTTCGCTCACGAGCGCCTGCTCCTTCGCGACATCGCCGCGGGGCGCTAAGAGTACCATAATAGTCGATTGGCCGAACTCCTCTTTGATTGCCGCGCTGTCGAGCCCGACGCGGCCCGTGGGGGCGACGCTCCCGTTCCCGTAGGTGAACTCGGTATGCGATTGCCCGAGAAAAGCGGGGACTATCACAAGCGCCACGATAATCAGCGCCGGCGCCGCTATCTTTGAGACGCCGCGGTAGGCGCCTCTGAAAGAGGGCATCAGGTCACGGTGCCTTGTTTTATCGATGAGCTTATAGATGGTAAGCGTGAATGCCGGCAAAAATATCATGACGGTAATAAAGCTGAACATTATGCCCTTCGCTAAGATGATGCCCAAATCGGCCCCGATCCGGAAATTCATAAATACGAGAGAGATAAAGCCAAACAGCGTGGTCGCCGCGCTGGCCGCCACCGTCGACATCGATTCCTTGATCGCCTGCTTCATCGCCTCTTCAACTTTGGCGTATTTTTTCCTGTTAGCGGCGAAACTGTTCAGCAGGAAAATGGCGTAGTCGAGCGAGCAGGCCAGCTGCAGTATCGGGCTCACCGAATTGGTCATGAAGGATATATCGCCGAAAATAAGATTGGTCCCCATATTGATGACGACCGACAGCCCTATTGCCAAAAGGAAAAGCAGGGGCTCTATAAACGAGGTGGTCGAGAGAATCAGAATAATGATGACGATAGGCATTAGGATAATAAAGGCCTTCGTTGTCTCCGACACGACGCCGCCCTGAACGGTGGCAAGGTCCGGCGCCTCGCCCGCGACCGCGTTGTCCGGTCCGACGAGGTTTTGCAGCGCCGCGGTCGCCGTCTTTTCCATCCCCTTGGCTATGGTGACCGAGAAGAGCGCGTTCCCGTCTTTGTAGAACCCCTCAATGGTATCCTTATCGCCCATTTCGAGCGGCTGTGTGATGTCCATCACATCATCAAGCCACATGACTTCCAAAACGCCGTCCGCCTCTGCAAGCCTTTGCTTGTAGTCCATAGCCTCCCTGATGGATACGTTTTTCACCATGACGCGGGTATTCGGAATGGTCTCCGTGAACTCCCGGTTCATGATATTGTAGGCCTCTGTTGATTGCGCGTCGGGCGGCAGGTAGTCGGTCATCGTGTAATTCACCTTGACGCCCATCTGAAGTATCGCGCAAACCGCCGCGACGGTGATGAAGAGCGCGATGATAAGTTTCCTGTGTGCAATTATGCCGTTTATCAATCCGTTCATAGTAACACTCCGGTTGTATATCAACCCATATGGGATTATAATGTACATGGCGTTGGATTACAATGGACAAAACAGAGCGAAATGGCCTGTTGAAAAACAAATCCTACCCGAAGTGTTGTTTAGTTGAGGATTTCATGACATGAGTGAAGAAAAATTGGATCAGCGCGTCCGGCTGACGCGGCGGCTGCTGAAAAACGCGCTCCTGACGCTGATGCGGGAGCAGCATATATCAAAGATTTCGATACGGTCATTATGCGAGGTCGCCGGCATAAACCGCGGGACGTTTTACTCGCATTATTCCGACCAGTATGACCTGTTGCGCCAGTTGGAGCAGGAGGTCATCGACAACCTGAAACGGTATTTAGGAAACCAAAGCTATCAGGATAACGACCCCGTGTCGGCGCAAATCCTCACGAGCATTCTTGAATACGTACGGGAAAACGCCGAGCTATTCAAGGCGCTGCTCAGCGAGAACTGCGATGTCGCGTTTCAGCAGGACATTATGGAACTTACGCATATCATCTCCTTCTCGCCGCAACCCGAGGTCGACGCCAAGACGCTGGAGTACATCACCCTCTACGGGATTTCCGGCTGCATCACGATGCTCCAGAAGTGGTTGCAGGACGGGATGGTCAAATCACCGGTTGAAATGACGACCCTTATTATGCAGGTGCTGTACCGCGGCGTAATCAGCTTTGAATAGCACAAGGGGATAGCACAAGGGGACGGTTCCCTTCCCTTGTGTCATATTGTATACAATACAGCACGGAAGAACCGTCCCCCTGTGTCATGTCACGCTATTCTATGCCCCACTTTGCCGCGCTCGTGGCATCCATCAGCTCGTCATGCGTGAGTTTTGAGAACGCGATGGCTTTCTCCGTATCGAGGCCCATGGCCTTCGTGATACGCTCGCCGTATTCGGGATCCGCAAGATAGCAGTGCGCCGCGTGACGGTACTTGATATTGTCCGTGCAGGGTGCGATATTGCGCGCCGTGTTGTCTATCAGCAGGTCCTTCTTGTCCGCTGCGAGAAGCCGCCAGAGGTCGCCCGCCTGATAGAAGCAGTCGTCCGTCTGGTCGTCCTTCGGCTCGTAGATGTCGAACGCTCCCTGAAGTTCAAGCGGCGGCTCCTTTTCGTCCTTGCTGTCCGCCCATTCGTCATACATATTCGGCTGATAACCGACCGTGGCGCCATAGTTGCCGTCGACGCGCATCTGGCCGTCGCGGTGATACGAATGTACGGGGCATTTCGGCGCGTTGACCGGAATCGACGAGTGGTT
>JAITEX010000137.1 GCA_031281765.1 Eubacteriales Family XIII. Incertae Sedis bacterium
GCGGGTGACACCGTCGACATCACGGAAGAAGGGCTTGTCATAAACGGGGCCCTGCAGCCGGAGCGGACCATATACGAGGAGACGAGGCGGTACGCGGACGGGGCGCCGCTGCCCGTGACGCTCGGGGACGACACGGTGTTTGTACTTGGAGACGCGCGCGAGAACGCGACGGACAGCCGCGTATACGGGGCGATTGACACGGACGATACCCTCGGGACCGCGATTGCTATCATCAGGCGGCGAAATATGTGAGGGCGAAGGACGGAAGTCTCTCCACGCATAGTATGCGTTTTATATAGATGCCGGAAACGGCAGATGGCAAGAGGTTATTTCAGATAGCAACAGACAGAAAAAGAAAAGGAGAAATAAGATGTTTAGGAACAGAAATAAGAAGCTTCGGTTGATAGGGCTTATAGCGCTCGCGCTTGTCCTGAGCCTCGGCGGTTTCGCCGCTGTTTTCGCAGCGGGAGAACCCATAGTAGCTGATAATGAGAGTGATCTAATCGATGCGACATTGACCAAGGTCCTGAAGACGCCGCTGAACACGACGCTCCCGGCAGGACTCACCACCTACACGTTTAAGTTCACGAAGGTAAGCGTAGACAGCGGTTCTCTGGGGTTGGGCGATATGCCGGCTATCGCTGACAAACAGGTAAGTTTTACTTCATCTACTCTGGGCGTTACGGATGGAGATACCATCACCTACACAAGTGAGCTGACTCCCGGAATCTTCGGCGCCCTTAATTTCCCGGCAGCGGGCATCTATATCTATAAGATTACGGAAATGCAGACTCAAGAAGACCTGAACACCAACAAGGTGATATACGCCAATTCGGATGCCGAGTACAATGTATCGGTTTACGTGAAGAAGAAGAGCGATGGGAGCAATGATCTTTACATCTACGCCATAAGCGCGAGAATTGTTGTACAAGACTACGAAGATCAAGGGGAAGTCGGCGATAAGGTTGACCCAACCCCGGGGTGGAAGACAGCAGTCGAGGGCGACTACAGCCAGATGACTTTCACAAACACCTATATCAAGAAAAACGGCGGCGAAGACCCCACGGATCCGGATCCGGAAGAAAGCTCCATTATCGTCAGCAAGGCGATTTCCGGCAGTGAGGCCAGCACGACGAGATATTTCGCTTTCAAGGTCACCGTTACCCGTCCTTCGATTGCCGTTGCCCCGGACGTATTCAAGGGCTATGTCGTCAGTTCGGCAAATACCATAGTGACTAATTCCGATAACGGCGCAGTCGTGACCGATGCGGCAGGCAACTATATCGAGTTTGCCACCGGAGTGGAAACGGATGTCTACCTCCAGGCCGGCCAGAGGCTCGTGTTCGTAGATGCCCCGATAGGCTCGAGCTATGTGGCGTCGGAACCGGGGACGGAAGGCTATGTGCCAAAGGTATCAATCGTGGTCAATGGCGCTACGCCCATCGCTATTCCCGATGTATCCGATACCGCGCTTCTCCCGGGAGCTTCGCTTACCACGGACCTGCGGTATATCGGTGCGGCTGAAAACAGTGCGGCTTTCACGAATACCTATAGCGATGACCCGCCTACGGGTATCATTATGAACAATCTGCCCTACTTCTTGCTGATAGTGCTTGCGGCCGGCGCGCTCGCGACGTTCGCAATCATCAGGAACCGCAGAAAGAAAAGCGGCAGTTACCGGTAAGGCGATGCAGGAAACATTGAACGGAAGTGCGCCATACCTGCCGGCGCGGCCGCCGCGAGGCGGCCGCGCCCCGGCGGCGGAGGAAGACAGCGTAATGAATGAAGCATAGAGCGGCAAAACTTGCGGATAGGGCGCTGAGGGCGGCGGATACCACGGTAACCGCGGCGGCTGTTATAGCTTTGCTGCTTCTGATTCTTATCGGCGGTTACGCCATCTGGGATGCGGAGCAGGTCTACCGCGCGGCATCCGGAAAGCAGTATGAGCTTTATAAGCCGACTGACGAAAACAGCGGCAAGAGTTTCGCGGAGCTGCAGGCCATCAACCCGGAGGTGTTCGCCTGGCTCACGGTCTACGGCACGCATATCGACTATCCCGTCGCGCAGGGACCGGACAATATAAAGTACGTGAACACGAACGCAGAGGGGAACTATTCCCTGACGGGGGCCATCTTCCTCGATGTGGGGAGCCGCAGGGACTTTTCGGATTTCAGTTCCATACTCTACGGCCACCACATGGAGAAGAACGCCATGTTCGGGGAGATAGGCTCGTTCGTGGACAGACGCTTCTTCGAGGAACGCAGGTACGGGAACCTGTACTTTGCGGGGAAGGAGCACGGCCTTGAGTTTTTCGCTTTCCTGCATGCCGACGCCTATGACCGGGAGGTGTTCAGGACCGGCATACGGGACGCGGGCAGCGCCGAAGCATACCTGGCTCTGATAAGAAGCCGGGCGCTGCATACAAAGGACGTGCCGGTGACGGCGCAGGACCGGATAGTCCTCCTGTCCACCTGTACGGCGGATTTCACCAACGGGCGGGACATTCTCGTCGGGAGGATAACGGACGAGGTATATGCAGATACGTTTAAAAAGAAAGAAACGGGCATATTGCGCGCGGTGGACACGGTCAAGGCGCTGTGGGAACGCCTGCCGCTCAGAGCGAAGCTCGTGGCGGCGATGCTGCTGCTTTTGCTGCTGACGCTTGCCTTCTATTATATAATGAGGCGCATTCGGAAAAGGGATGTGAACGAAAACGAGGGACGATAAAGGGAGATAGATGAGCGATATGAGAAATACTGCTCCATGGGAAAGAATGATGAAAAGCGAAAAACGGAGGCGCGGCTTCCGGCCCTTATGCGCCGGAATAATTGCGGCGCTGCTCATCGCTGTGGCGTTCCCGGCGTCCCTCACGCCGGTACACGCCGCGGGAGCGGGGCAGGCGGTCATTGCCGTCGCGCAGAGCTTCTCCGATCCCGATTCCTCCGCGCCAAGCGGCGTATTCAGCTACCGGCTGACGCGAAACTCGCCGGCATACCCCTTGCCGGCGGGCAGTAGCGCGGAAGCCTATTCCTTTACGCTCACCGGAACGGTCGAAACCGGCCTTCCCCCTCTCACGTTCACCGCTCCCGGCGCCTATATCTATGAACTGGCCCACACCACGGCCGCGCGGCCGGGATATACCTACGATACGGTAACCTACAGGATATATATATACGTGCGGAGCAATTTGGCCGTTTCTATGATAGTGCGCGGGCCCGGCGGGTCCAAGGCCTCGGGAATCAACTTTTCCCACAGCTATACGCCGGCGCCGCCGCTTCCGAGCGAACCCGGCCTTATGTGGGACCCGCCCGTCGTCAAGACCGTAACGGGCCGGCCCGCGGTGGACAGCTCGTTTAGCTTCAGGCTTAGAGCGAGAATAGCGTCAAGCCCGATGCCCCCGGGTAGCGCGGGCGGCGTCAAGACCGTGAGCGTCAGGGGTTCCGGCCGGGCGAATTTCGGGACCTGGCGGTATACGGAAGCGGGGACGTATTATTATACCGTTTCCGAGATCAATGATGGCGTGTGGGGTTATAGGTACGATACCACGGTCTATACGATAAAAGATGAGGTGAAAGCGTCGGACGGAACGCTCGTCGTGGCGCGCGTAGTAACAAACAGCGCGGGAAGAAGCGTCACGTCTTTCGCGTTCAGAAACGTCTACGGGACCTCAGGCGGCGGCAGCGACGGCACGAGCGGCGGCACGAGTGGCGGCAACGGCGGGAGCGACGGCGGCGGCGCGGAGAGGGATGGCGAAACCGTGCCTGTGGTGCGAGCATATCCGAACCCGGGCATAGAAATCACACCGGGTTGGGGCATTCTGGACCCGGGCTTCGGCGATCCCGGACCGGGCAATGGCGGAACCAACGGTCAGCCCGGCGGCACAAACCGTATCGATGAAGGAGATGTGCCGCTTGCGGGCGGAGGAACGTGGTCATTGTTCGATTTGCTGTGCGCTCTTTTGGCGGCGATCGTGTTTATCGCCGGGCTCCTCTGGCTGCTCGTAAGGCGTAGCGAAGATGAGGAAGATGAGGAATACCGCTCCGCGGAAAGGCACGGCGTCCCCGGCTATTCTTATACGGCGTTTGATAAAAACGATGAGAGCGAAAGAGAGGAAGATGTGATGCGGCGCCGTACCCGCCCGCTGCTCCTCCTTATCTCCCTTCTCGCGGCGGTAGCGAATAGCATACTGTTCATATACACGCAGGCGCTGTGGCTGAGGATGATATTCTTCGACCGGTGGAGCTTCCTGTTCGCGACGATCCTCATCATCGGCGTAGTGTTTATGCGTCTCACGTTCCGACGCGAACGGATGGAACGCGAGGCCGATTCCGCTGCTCGCGGGTAACCGGCAACTACCGTATATAAAAGGTGTTCCGCCCGGAAGGTAACTATCCGGTTTGGACATTCCGGAAACGTGTGGTATACTAAGACACGATGTGGTTAGCATAAGCTAACCACATGCGGTTTGCGGCTCTCGCCCGCGACCGGACAAGGTGTATTTATAGTGGATGTGTGTTGCCGTTTGGCGACAAGACGGAGGTAATAATGCAAAGCACAATCAAAAAATATTCGGCGTCATGGGTGAAAGCCCTGGCGATGGCACTCGCCTTTCTATTCGTTTTCAGCACGATGCTCTTTCCCGTGAAGGGAGAGACGTTTGCCGCGGACGCGGTTACTGTTTCCGACGCTGCGGGCTTCGAGGCCGCGCTGAAAGGCGCCTCGCCGATAACAATCAATATCACCGGGGATTTCACGATTACAAGCACGACGACAATATCATCGGACGTGAATCTGACAATCAACGGAGGAGGCCATACCATCACGCAGAGCGGCGGCGCGCAGACCTTGCATATGACGGGTACGGGCACTACCGTTTCCATCAACGGGCTCACGATTGACGGAGCCGGGTCAAAAACAACTGATGCAAAGGGAGGCAGTGCAATCTATGTGGAAGGCGGCGCCGTCACGATTGAAAACTCTGTAATAAAAAACTGCGAAACCACGGCAAGCTCTTCCGGCGGCGCGGTAATTCAGCGTGGCGGCACGCTGAATCTGACCAACTGCTCGTTTATCGGCAACAAGGCGGTGAATTACGGAGGCGCAATCAGTTCGGAAGGCGCGAAGGTCTATGCGACGAACTGCACGTTCTATAATAATAGCAGCA
>JAITEX010000095.1 GCA_031281765.1 Eubacteriales Family XIII. Incertae Sedis bacterium
AGAGGTGCTTGCAGCGCGCGTTGTTTACGGCAAGCATCGGGAAGTTCAGGCTGCCGTCGCGTTCCATTGCCCGCAGGCGAATCACACCGGTCGTCGTTTCCTCACAACCGCCCCAGACATCTTCCGCCAGATCCCTCCGCTTCGTATGCAGCATATTCACGAGGTCCCCGCCGTCATCAATCACGATATGGGGCCGAATCTCGAGGCATTGTTCTATATCTTTCCGGTATTCTTCCTCGCTTGCGCCGTGGACTGCGAAAACGGCGATGCCCTCCGCAGCGAGCGCGGCTGCGGAGGAATCCTGTGTAGAGAGCGGGTTGCAGCCCGTCGCGCTGACCGTCGCGCCCGCCGCCGTCAGCACCTCACAGAGATAGGCGGTCTTTGGCTCCATATGGATGGAGAGCGCGACGCGGACGCCCGCAAAGGGCTTCTCCTCTTCGGGCAGCGAGCCGTAACCGGCCTCAAACGCGGCGAGCAGCGGCATATTGCGCCGCACCCAGTCAATTCTGCGCCGGCCTTCGGGGGCCAGGGAGAGGTCTTTTACATGGTAGTTCATCGGACATTCCTCTATTCTTCAAGCAGGCCTGCGTCGACGCGCTCGAGCATCAAATCGGCGCCGTGTTTTATCAGGTCCACTAATTCAAGTTCATACAGCCATTTCCGCGGAATCACGTCCTGCCCGTAGAGCGCGCCAATCGCGTTGCCGACTATCGGCGGGACGCTGTCCGTATTGCCGCCGAAACCCGTAGCCGTATTCACGGCTCCGTCGAAGTCGTCCTTATAGCGCAAGATCAGAAAGAGCGCGAGCGCGATGGCCTCGTCAGCCGTATAGCCCCCGCCTATCCTGCTCATCGCTTTCACCGCTGAATCCGGCGAGCCGGCAAGCATGATGGCCTGCTCTATCTTTGAGGACAGCGCCTTATGGTCCTCGTGTTTTTTCAACAGCTCAAGCGTCGCTTCCGCGCATTCCTCCGGTTCACGCCCCTGTATGGCAAAGGCGGTAAACGCGGCGAAGAAGCCGGCGGCAAGCAAGGCGTCCCTGTGGCCGTGCGTCAGGGCGCTGCTCTCCATACCGATACGGAATGCCGTTTCGGGGTTCTTCCAGAAGTAGAGGCCGATGGGCGCCGTGCGCGTGACGCTGCCGCAGGCGTTTGAATTGTTGATGCTGTTTTTTATCGTGCCGTACTTGTTGCCGATGCTGCCCGCGAGCGCGTCTATGCTCGTGCGGCCGCTTCCGCGCCGGGCGAACAGATCCTCCCAATCGAGTATCTCGCCGTTCAGGATAAACTCGTAATTCTTATCGGCGAGGCTGCCCGTCTGCGTGTAGTACCACTTTTGATACGAGTAGAACAGGCAGGGAATGTAGGCGTACACCCCGCGCCGTATCGCGCGCTCATCGGCCCAGATAAGGCCGTCAACCGTAAAGCACGTCATCTGCGTGTTGTCGCTGACGAGGACGCGCCCGCCTTCTTTCTCACCGAAACCGCGCGCATCAGCCGCCGCGCCGCCGAGCAGGCATCCCCTGAAATATGATGTCCCGACTTTCATATCATTATTCTACCGTTACCGACTTCGCGAGATTGCGCGGTTTGTCGATATTCCTCTTGAGTAATTTTGCCATGTGATAGGCGAGCAGCTGCATCGGCACTATCGCAATCAGAGGGGTAACATCGTCCGCGCATTCGGGAATGTAGATGACCTCGTCGGAGACTTTCGCTACGCGCGAGTTCCCCTTTTTCGCGATGCTGACCACGTGCGCTTTGCGCGCCTTGATTTCCTCGATATTCGAGAGCATTTTTTCGTATAATTTGTCCTGCGTCGCGAGCACGAAGAAGAGCGTCCCGTTCCGCACCAGCGCGATGGTCCCGTGCTTCAATTCCCCCGCTCCTATCGCAAAGGAGTTGATATACGTGATTTCTTTCAGTTTCAGGCTTGCCTCGAGGGCCGTGCCCACGTCCATGCCGCGGCCGATATAGAATATCTGTTCCTTGATATAGAATTGTTCCGCGAGTTTTTCTATCTGCTTCTCCGTTTTCAGCACTTCTTTTATCTTGTCCGGCGTCTGTCTGAGTTCCGCTATGAGGGACGCGTATTTCTCGTCCGGGACCGTGCCCTTTTTTCGCCCCATATACAGCGCTATCAGGTACAGGCAGACGAGCTGCGTGGTATAGGCTTTCGTCGAGGCTACGGCAATCTCCGGCCCGGCTTCCGTGAACATCACATCGTCGGACTCGCGCGCCACGCTGCTGCCGACAACATTGCAGATTGACAGAATGCGCGCGCCCTTACGCTTTGCCTCGCGCAGCGCTTCAAGCGTATCCGACGTCTCACCGGATTGGCTGATGCAGACGCAGAGTGTACGCTCGTTTACAAGCGGGTTGCGGTAACGAAACTCCGAAGCGATGTCCATCTCGGCGGGTATCTTCGCAAACTTCTCGAATAATGTCACGCCCTGAATCCCCGCGTGCGCCGCCGTACCGCAGGCGACGATATAGATGCGGTCGATATTGTCAATCTCCTCTTTTGACAGCTTGATGCCGTCAAGTTTTATTTCACCGTCGTTTGTCAGCCTGCGCCCGAGCGTTTTGCGAACGCCGTCCGGCTGCTCGAAAATTTCCTTTTTCATAAAATCTTCGTACTCGCCTTTGTCGGCGGCCGTCGCGTCCCACGTTACGCGCATCACCTCACGGCCTATGCGCGTCATGTCCTCGTCGTATATCTTTATATCGTCTTTCGTGATGACGACTATTTCACCATTCTCTATGACATAGATGTCGCGCGTATAGCTGAGTACGGCAGGGATGTCGGACGCGAGATAGTTGCACCCCTCGCCGATGCCGGCGATAAGCGGCGCGTCTTTCCGTACCGCAATAATGGTGTCCGGATCCTCCGAGCAGATAATGCCGACGGCGTAGGCGCCGCGCATACGCGAGACCGCCGCGCGCACGGCGTCAAGAAGGTTCCCTTCATATAATACGCCGATAAGCTGCGCGATGACCTCGGAATCCGTCTCGGAACGGAACTCTATACCGTGGTCCTTTATGAGCATATTCTTCAGCTCGATATAGTTCTCTATTATGCCGTTATGGACTATCGCAATCCGGCCGTCCGCCGAGAGGTGCGGGTGCGCGTTCTCCCTGATAGGGCTGCCGTGCGTAGCCCAACGCGTATGGCCGATACCCATATTCCCGTCAAATTCGGCCTTGCGCGTCTTTGCAATCAGATTTTCAAGCTCGCCCGACTCCTTGCGCAGCAGCAGCTTGCCCTTCTTGTTGATGGCAATGCCCGCGGAATCATAACCGCGGTATTCAAGATTCTTTAAACCCGAAAGCACTATCTCCTTCGCGCTGCCGGTTCCGATATATCCTACTATTCCACACATATGCCGCTCCTTTTAATGTTACCTGTTCCGTAATTTTTTCCTAACCAAGTTTTTTCTCGATGAGTTCCGCGAGAATCGTCGCTTCCCGTTCTATATGCCCGGCGTCCGCGCCTTCAATCATGACGCGCACGAGCGGTTCCGTGCCGGACGGGCGAATGAGCACGCGCCCCTCCCCTTTCATTTGAACCTCTATTTTCTCTATCGCGATAGCTATCTCCGGATCGCTGCGGAATGTTTTTTTATGCTCGTTTTTTACCGCCGCGTTTTTCAGTACCTGCGGATAGATGGTCAGGCCCGCTGACGCCTCGGACGCTTTTTTGCCCGAATACGCCAGGGCCTCAATGAGCCGCAATCCCGCAAAGAGCCCGTCGCCCGTCGTGTTTTTGTCGAGAAAAATAATATGGCCCGACTGTTCGCCGCCGAGGACGCAACCTGTTTTCTGCATGAGTTCAAGCACGTAGCGATCGCCGACATCCGCGAGGTCGAGTTCGATGCCAAGCTGTTCAAAGGCAAGCCGGAGCCCGATATTGCTCATAACGGTCGCCGTGACGCGGTTGCCCGTAAGTTCTCCGCGCTCCTTCATATGCTTTGCGCAGATATACATGATGTGGTCGCCGTCCATAATGCCGCCGTTTTCGTCCACGGCTATAAGCCGGTCCGCGTCGCCGTCGAAAGCAAGCCCGAGGTCGGCGCCTGTCGCGATAACAGCCGCGCGCAGGGCTTCCGGATGCGTAGAGCCGAAGCCGTCGTTGATATTCGTGCCGTTGGGTTCGTCGCCGATAAAGTGCGCTTGCGCATTCAGTTTCCCGAATACGGTTTTTGCCGCCGCGCACGACGCGCCGTTTGCGCAATCCACGACGAGCTTCAGCCCCGAAATATCGCAGCCTATCGATTCTGTCATATGATTGGCGTAGCGAGAGAGGGCGTCGTCTTCGCATTCGAGCGCGCGCCCTATGGACTCGCCGCTGACCGGCGTACCGGGCAGGCCGCCCGTCAGCGCTATCTCCTCTATCCGGTTTTCTATCGCGTCATCGAGTTTATAACCCCGGCTGTTGAAAAATTTGATGCCGTTATATTCAAACGTATTGTGCGACGCGGATATGACGACACCGCAGTCGGCGCCCATATCGTGTACGAGGAAAGCGATTGCCGGCGTAGACATGACGCCGGCGCGAATCACATTCCCACCCGCGGACAGGATGCCCGCCGCGAGGCCGTCTTCAAGCATATCGCCGGAGATACGCGTGTCCTTGCCGATAATGACGGACGGCGGCCTGTCATTTATTTCACTTGACAAGATATATGTCCCCGCCTTTCCGAGCGCGCACGCGAGCTCCGGCGTAAGTTCCTTATTAGCGACGCCTCTGACGCCGTCTGTCCCAAATAGTTTTCCCATAAGTCCTTTTCTTTCTTTCCTTTAACGATAACTGAGCTGAGCAGCCTGCGCGTTCGTCGCGGGGGCTTTCACGACACTGACCCGAACGGTTTGTGGATCGGATTCTATTTTCGTGAAATCCCCCTTATATTCGAATTCCACCGGAGCGTCCAATACGCCCTCACCGGGGTTTGCCTTGGAAAAATCAACGAAAGCGGTAATGTCTTCAATTTTAAATTCCGCGATACTCTCCTTTGAACCGTAGATAGTGACGGAAAGATTACCCGTATTGACATGACCGGAATACCCGTCCGGCAACCCCGTGATCTGTATCATATCGGACGTCATCTCGATATTTTTTGCTTCGATGCCGCCTATTTCAACGGTAACCGTCATCCCCCGCGACGCGTTCGCAAGTTCCGTCCCCTCGGGCAGATTCAGGTCCGGGGTAAATATCGTCGTCTCTTTAATACCGTTTATATTGATTTCCCTGCCCGAAATTTCAGTGATATTTTCAAGGGCTTCCTTATCGCCGCGAATCGTTACCGTACTTGGCACATCCGTGTTCGTAAGCAGGCGGCCCTCGGCCGGCTTTCCCTCAACCGGCAGTTTCAGCGGCACTTCCTTCGTATAGCACAGCCGCGCTTTTACATCCACTTCATTTTGCGAGAAGGTGACGCCATAGATGGCTTCGCCGGATTTCGAGTAAGCCTCCACTTTCCCCGTCACATTCCTGTCATAGAGCGCAAGCGACGAACTATCGATTTCCGCCGTTACGGCGGCGATGCTGTCAACCATTTCACTTGTTCCTGAAACGGATATTTCCTGCGGGGAGACCGTGATAAAACCGGGTTCCATCCCCGCTTCGAATTTTTCGGAATACCTCAGGGAGATAGGCTTTGTCACGGATACGAGGCTTTCTACGAGAACGTCGATTTTTTCGGGATGCGAAGCAATCACCTCCATACCCTCGGGCACGGAGATTCCGACATCGATCGTATTCAGCCCCGCCGGGAAACCCGTCATATCCGCCGTGGCGATGATTTTCGCTTCCTCAAGTTGATTCAAATCCGCTCGCGGGCCCTTGATTTCAACGTCTATCGTGAAGGACTGCGAGGGGGATACGGTAAGGCCGTTTGCGGTCAGGGCCTCGATATTCGTCAGCTTGACGGGGATGCCGCGCACAGTCTTTTCCGTAACCGGGTTCACGACGGTGACGACATAGACCCAGATGGCAATCGCGGCGACGATCGATATGATGAGGTTCAGCTTATTGCTTCGAAACATTTTTTTTCTTCCTCCGCAGTAAGCTTATAAGGGTAGGCGTCTTTTCCGGCTCGTCATTCAGATAGAGATTCAGCACTAACTTTTCGAGCATCTTGACGTCAAGAAAACGCGTGAACTTTCCGTCCGACGCCGTAGAGATGACGCCGGTTTCCTCGGATACGATAATGGTGAGCGCGTCGGATACCTCCGTAATGCCGATGCCCGCGCGGTGTCGCATACCGAGTTCGGAATCGAGGTCCTTTTTCTTCGTGAGCGGCAATATGCACGAAGCGGCGTACATCGTCGTGCCGCGCACTATGACAGCGCCGTCGTGCAGGGGCGCTCCCGTGTAGAATACATTTTCGAGGAGTTCGGGCGTGAGGTCACTGTTTATTATTACTCCCGTTTCGGCAAAATCGCTCAGGGAGATTTCACGCTCTATGACGATGAGCGCGCCGATATGGTTTGCCGAGAAATAATCGACGGAATCTACGATGGCGGAAACCGTTTGTTTGATCTTCGTCTTGTCCATGTTCGCAAGTTGCGGCTTGATCCAGCGGCTGCGCCCGAGATGTTCGAGGCCGCGCCGAAGCTCCGGCTGAAATACGACGACAAGCGCGATGACCGCGAACTGCATCGTACCTTTGAGTATCCAATTGAGCGCGTTCAGATGGATAACAGCAGAAAGCGCCGTAACGATAATAAGCACGAAGAGGCCCTTGACGAGCTGTTCGGCGCGGGTCTCCCTTAAAAATCCGAGTATTTTATATATAACAAAAGCAATGATTGCGACGTCTATCGCGTCGATTATGCTTATTCCCGTAACGAGATTTGTAAAAAATTCTTGCATTGTTATCCTTGTAATAACTGATTCCCACCGTGGCGGGAACGTACAAGTATATAATACGCCTATTGCTGCGTTTTTGCAACAGCTTGACAGCGTAAAAATGAGCGTTTCCGGAAATCTTCCGGAAACGCTCACCTCTTCTACACAAAACGCAGAAATTCTGTAGCTGATATGCCCATTATTTTCACGATTCGCAGATTGCGGCGGGCTACAGGGGCCCATTATCGGAAATCTGTGGAATGCCGAGTTGTTGCGGAAATTTATTCCAAATGTTTATATCTCCGTTTCGAGCAGCCCGTACCCTCCGTCATTCCTGCTGTATACCACGCCGATGCTGTTGGTCTCCATGTTCAGAAAGACGAAGAACTGATGTCCGAGCAATTCCATCTGCATGATGGCTTCTTCCGGCATCATCGGCAAAAGCTCAAACTTCTTCCGTCTCTCGATTTTCGGCTCATCGGACTCTGTCTCCGGAATATCCGGCACGTCCTCGAAAACGATGGCTTTCGTGTCCTTGTGCTTTTTAATCAGCTTGCTCTTATATTTGGACATTTGCCCCGCGAGCTTGTCGGCAACGATGTCAATGCCGCCGTAAATGTCGTTTGACGTATTTTCCGCGCGGAATATCGTGCCGTTTGCGTTGATAGTCGCCTCTATGCGCTGCCGGTTCTTTTCGAGCGACAGGATGATATGGGCTTCAATATCCTTTGAAAAATACTTGTTGAGTTTCGCGAACTTGGATTCAATCGTGTCGCGCAGGTGATCGCTTGCGTTCAGGTTTTTACTTGTGATGACTAACTTCATAGTAATACCTCCTTTGTTGTAATAATACCATATTGCGGCGCTGTTGTGTGCTACGATTTCGTTACGATTTGATTCCCATCGCGCCCGTGGCGAAAACGAAGAGGGTTACGGAGGAAGCCCCGGCGCGGAAAAGGGCGCGGGTACAGGCGTCGGCAGTGGAGCCGGTGGTGAACACGTCGTCTATGAGCAGGATTTTTGCGGGGCTGTCCTGATACGGGTTTGGGGCGGGAACCGGGGGATACGGAGCCGGGGCGGGGTTGGCGGTAAAGACGTCCGAAAGCGCGAGAAGCCGCTCGTCGCGGTTCTTCGTGCTCAGGGTTTCGGTGGGCCTTGTTTTGATGAGCATATCCGGAGCGTATGCTATGCCGAGGAGTTTCGCGAGATGCGAGGCGATAAGCTCCGTCTGGTTATAGCCGCGCAAACGCTTCTTTACGGCATGCATCGGAACGGGGACGACGATGTCCGTAGCCGCAATGTCCGGCTCCCCGGCGGCGCGGTCCGCCATGGCCTCCGCTATATACTCTGCAATGTGGGGCTTGTCGTGGTACTTCATATTGCGCACTAAGCGTTTGACGGGTGAGGTATAGACGGCGCAGTAGAAGCCTTTGCCGAATTCGTGGCCGGACGGCAGTTCGCCGAAACGCCAGTCTGTTTCGTGGCGGCACCGGTCACAGAGGGCATAGGGCCGTGAACGGTCGATGAGATTCCCGCAGGAGATACAGTACAGCGCGGGAGGATAGAGCAGGTCAATTGCCGCTGAAAGCGCCGGTTTTGCGCGCTCAATCATAGTTTTCGTCGGCGTCCTGATACGGGTCTATGGCGTCTGTGGGGTCTGAGGGATACGGGTCTATGGCGGGGTCTGAGGGATAAGCGTCTGTGGCCGTCTTGAACAGCGCTTCCGCCGCCTGCGCCTTGTCAAGGAAATTCCTTAACGCTGACCAACGCTCGCTGTGCGTATCGTTGTCTATCATTGCGTGGAAACGGTGTTCCGCGCCGACGATGACGACACGTTTCTTGCCGCGCGTAACGGCGGTGTAAAGCAAATTCCTTGTCGCAAGCATGGGAGGCGCGGCAAAGACGGGAAGTATCACCGTGTCAAACTCACTTCCCTGGCTCTTATGTACCGTAATCGCGTACGCATGGTCGATTTGGTCCACATCTATCGGCTCATAGGTCGCGTAACGCGAGCCGTCGAAACAGACGGTAATGACGCCATCGTCGTCAATGGCGTCAATGACGCCCATGTCCCCATTGAAGACACCTTCACCTTCGGAGAAGTCATTTCTGTCGACCCATTTCAGACGGTAATTGTTTTTGAGTTGCATGACACGGTCGCCTACTCGAAACAGGCGCGCGCCGATCTCACGTTCCGTCTTTTCGGGGGCGGGCGGGTTTATGACGCGCTGGAGCTCACGGTTCAGGTTGATACTGCCGAGCAGGTTTTTCTTCACCGGGGTAAGCACCTGGGCGCCGGGATTCCGCAGGCAGAGCTTCACGATGGCGGAGAGGATGTCCCCGCCCGCCTCTCTCGTGACGATCGTGAGATCGGAGTCCCGATCCGACAGGTCGGGACGCCCGCCGCTGTTTATCTCGTGAGCCCCGAGCGCGATGCCGCTGCGTCCGGACTGGCGAAAGATGTCCGTCAGCACCGCGGCGGGCACGCGCGCCGAAGCAAGCGTGTCCCTCAGCACATTGCCGGCGCCAACCGGGGGTAATTGGTCGGCGTCGCCCACAATGATGAGCCTCGTCCCGGACGGTATCGCCTCAAGCAGGGCCTTCATCAGCAAAGCGTCTATCATCGACGCCTCATCGACTATGACGGCGCCGGCTTCAAGCGGCTTCTCACGGTTCCTCCCGAAACTCATGCTTTCCTCGTCATCGTCATATCCCAACGGAGCGTACTCGAGCAGGCGGTGTATCGTGGACGCCGCGTATCCCGTGGCCTCCGTAATACGTTTTGCCGCCCTGCCCGTCGGCGCCGCTATCGCAATGTCAATCCCCTTGATTGACAGCACTTCGGAGATGACATGGATGATGGTCGTCTTGCCCGTGCCGGGCCCGCCCGTAATGACAAAGACGCCGTTCGAAAGGGAGCCCGCCACGGCCTTCCTTTGGGAATCGGACAAGGCCAGGCCCGTCCTCTCCCCGGCCGCCGCCACAAGCGTATCCACGTCATTCAGACGCGGCGAAAGCTCCGCGTCCGCGATCCTCACCATATCGTACGCAATCGCTTTCTCCGCCACATAGTACGCCGGCAAAAACGCAAACGCCCTGCCGTCCACATCTTCACGCACGACCTTGCCTTCAAAATTCATCGCGATCAGCGCGTCCTCCGCCGCGTCGCGCGCCACGTCAAGCAGTCGCGCCGCGTTTTCTATCAAACGCGCTTCCGGCACACAGGTACTCCCGTCCTGCGCGTACCGCCGCAGCACATAAATCACGCCGCTGCGTATCCGGTCCTCGCTGTCCGGGCTGATACCGATGCGCGCCGCTATTTCGTCAGCCGTCTTGAATCCGATGCCCTTGACGTCCTCCACCATGCAGTAGGGATTTTTGCGTATGACGGCTACCGCGTCGGGCCCGTAATGCTCGTAGAGCTTCATCGCGGCCGCGGCGCCGATACCGAACTGGCCGAACTGCATTATCACTTCGGCAAATTCCTTATGCTCCTTATATGATTCGTTGATGCCCGGCCATTTCTTCGGGCCGATGCCCTCGACCTCCATCAGCCGCTTCGGTTCGTTCTCGATAATATCAAGCGCCTCGTCCCCGAACTTCGCCACAATCAGACGCGCGGTTTTCGGCCCCACCCCGCGCACGATGCCCGAGGCGAGAAAATTCTCTATCTCATCGGTACTCTCCGGTTGGGTTTCCGTATACGAGGTAAAGACGAACTGTTCGCCGTAGCGCGGGTGTACCGCAACGCTGCCCGAGAACTCAAAACTCCTTCCGGCCTTGGCGCCCGGCAAATTCCCCCGTACCGTAAGAGGGCGCCCCTTCTCGTCCTGCGCGCGCGCTACGAGAAATCCGTTCGATTCATTATAGAAAACTATAGAGGTGAGAGCGGCTTTCACCATGTCCTCTTGTAAATTCTTCTGTTATCCAAGGTCCACACGCGCTCGGAAAATTCACCCGGCTGCGTCATCGTGAGCGCGTCCTCCATATCGAACAGCTTCGCGTCGAGCATATCGAGGTAGTGGAGCGCCTCCGCCTCCGGGAACATCGGCTTCTTCGGGCTTCCGTACTCGGGCTCATAGTGATGCGATATGGCCATATGTTCAAGCATGATCCGTTTCTCGTCCGGAACCCCGAGCTCGTCGCAGAGCCGGTCAAGCTCTATCGCGCCCTGGACCAAATGTCCGAGCAGCACGCCTTCAAACGTGTACTCCGAGACGACGCCCATTTCGTCCGCGTCCATCTCGTTCAGCTTTTCCATATCGTGCATAATAACGCCCGTCACGAGCAGGTCGCGACTGAGTCCCGTATAGACCTCGCAGAGCTTTTCGGCAGTCATCAGCATGCGTTTCATATGCCAGAGCAAACCCGCGTATTCCGCGTGATGGTTCTTTGACGCCGCCGGCCAATACATGAGGCGGTCCTTGTTCAACGTCAGCAAACGCTCGGCCACCGCACGCAGATCCTTATCCGTCACCGCCGCCGCCGCTTTCAACATATAGTCGTACATCTTCACCGGATCCTCCGGCGCGGCCTTGAAGAAGTCCCTCTTATCGAGCGCATCCTGTTCGTTCGCGACGCGCAGCTTGCCGACGCGAAGTTGGCGCGTACTGTTCCATTCGGTCACCGTACCCTTGATTTTCAGAATATCGCCCACACGGATGCGGGCAAGTGACTCGGCCTCCGCGTCGGAAACGTCCCACTTTTTCGCGCGTATCTCCCCGCTCTTGTCCGCGAGGAACAGGTCGAGATACTGCTTGCCGTTCGAGCCGACTTTGACCGAAAGGTCGCGTACGAGGAAAAAGTCCGTCACTTCCTCATCGGGTATTAAATTTACTACAAATCGTTCTTTCATGTTTTTTACCTATCTTACATTACTTTACATCAATTCGTTTCGCGTGTCAACCCCTTCGGCAAAAATTTTTTGCATAATTTTTTCGTCGGGACAGTCCTTACCGGATAAAGTGGGTCCACGCCCGCGGCTCATCGAGCACCGGCCTCTCGATACCCGCCTTGCGCGCCGCGTCAAAGCTTTTCACCATCCACGAGATATTGCGCGCAAGCAGGCGGACCGTCTGTAATCCTTCTATGTCCCCCTCCGCATCGCCGGGTTTCATGCCAAAGACCATCGGCCAATACTGCGTCGCCGCCATCGGCATACCGTTTATCGGGAAATACTTCTGCAAATCGTCAAGCGTCGCCGTCGCGCCGGCCCTGCGCGCGCACGCGACAGCCGCGCCGACCTTGCCCGCAAACAGGCCGCCGCCCGCGTAGAATACGCGGTCCAGCACGGACAGCGCCGCCCCGTTCGCCGACGCGTAATAGACCGGCGACCCGACCACAAACGCGTCGCAGTCCACTATCTTCTCGAGAATCTCATTGACGATATCGCCGTCGAATACGCAGCGGCCATCGAGCTTCAAACAACTGCGGCAGCCGATGCAGCCCCGTATCGGCTCCGTCCCGATGTGCAGCAGCTCCGTCTCCAAACCTCCGGCCTCCAGCTCATCTATCATCGCGCCGAGCGCCGTCATCGTCGTTCCGTTCCGATGCGGGCTCCCGTTCAAAAGCAACACTTTCATACTCTCCGCCCTTTCATTATCCCTCTCACATCACCGTCCATACTGCTATTATACATCAGCGACACAACAGGGACGTTCTTTTTTGTGTCGCGTGGCCGGAAAGATGATACCTAAACGCCCGGCGGGATGGATCCGCCGGGCGCAGGTTTTCAGTTCGTTATTCTCAGCATAACGGGATCATCATTTTTCTCCGCTTCACTCCTCGCTTTCCTCTTCCTTGCGCCGCCGCTTGAGAAGAAGCAGCAGGAGAGCGAGCAGCGCGAGTATGCCGGCAAGGGCGCCGAGCAGGCCGAACAATGACCAGCCGTCCTCCGCCTGCGATGAGGTGGACTTATCGCCGAAGCCGGCCTTTCCCTGCGATGTGCCCGTATCCGGAGGACTGGCATTCGGGCTGCTATCGGGCTTTGCGAGCGGCGGCGTTACGCTCACTGCGGGCGCTCCCGAACCGTTCTTCCGGTTCTGGACCTTGACGGTACGGTTCTGAACATTGACGATAATGTTCTTTGCCACGTTCCGCCACGAGGGCTTTGTCTTACCCCGGCCCTTTGCCTTGTCGCCGTTACCGACCGGATTCTTAGGCGCCGTCGTGTTCTTCCCCTTGTCTAAGATTTTCGGCTCTTTATTGATGGTTACCGGCCCGGCAACCTTACTTGCCGCGCTCTTATTCGTGGCGTGGTCTATCGCTATGGCATACAGATCGTAGGTCCCGCTTGCCACCTCGTCATACGCGTTCGTGTACGTATCCCAGCCCGGGGCCGAATACTCCGGCGCGGGGTTGCCCGCCTTTACAAACAGATATTTTATGACCGACGACTTGTCGAGATTGTCGGTTGCGGTAGGCTCCGAGACGAGCGGGAACGGCCGGTTGTTCGCGCCGCAGACCGGCTGCAGCGTCGCATACCCCGAAAGCGACGGCGGGGTATTATCGAATTTGACCGTCTTGCCCGGCGACCCGGGGCTCAGCTCGACAAGGTGGGCCGCATCGGCCGGGTCAAGCAGGATAGCGTCCCAACTCTCCCCGCTTGCGGACGCGCTCTCGGCGTTGTATCCCGGCTTCGTATGCGTCTTTTGCGTGCCGGCCGCGTTCCCCTTTATGGTCTTATGGCTGTCATATGCGCCGCTCTTTCTCAGCGAAAGGTCGTAGCTGCCCCCTTCGGTCGCCCCTGCGACTATGTCCACATCCTTCCGCCGGTTTGTATCCGCGCTCGCATGCGTCGAGAGCCACTCGCCGCCATAGGGCGTCTCCGTATCCGCATAATACATGCCGACGGTCGGGGCCACCCCGCTTTTCGTCACAATGCCGCTCTTGACTTTGCCTATGCTCATATTGCCCGCTTTGTCGCGCACCATCGCATAGAGGTCAAGGCCTCCTATGCGGCCGGTATTGAGGCTGGCGTTTGTGACGTCGCTCTTCTCCACCCATCCGGCGGTAGACTCCGTCGGCGCCGGGGCGCCGCTCTCCACGAGCATATAGCGCGGTTTATAGCTGTTCAGCGTAGAAGGCACGCGGTCCTTCGTGCTGACGACGCCCGAAAGCGCGTCAAGCCCCTTGTAGTTTTCCGTAAAGGTCTCGATGGCGCCATGCGCGTCTTGCGTAAACGTCACGTGCGAAGTACCGGGCTTGGCCGGGGCGGTCCGGTCAATTTTCACCGTCTTGTAAGCGGCGTCCGACAGATCATCGCCCCAGACCGTCCCCACGAACTTGCCGCCGATTTTCGTTCCCCCGCTTGATGGCGAATCCGTTTTGTAGGAGGCAAACACATAGTCGTCGCGTTCTTTTTTTTGCGTTCCATGGACTTTGTCCGCGCCCGTAAGGCCGCTCACATAATAATGGTCGTCCGCGCCCCACTGCTTCGCGCCGCCACTCTTCAGCGTTACGCCCGGCGGGTTTGAATTTCCCGCGACCGTTACGCGAAGCGGCTGGTTTGTCCACCCGTCTATCAGAGTAGTCTTGTCTGTACTCGTATACGCCTTGCCCGCGATGGAGGCGCCGGCCGCGTTCACCGCGCCATCAGCAAATTCAACATTCACCCTCGGGCCGCCGTTTATCCGGGAGATAAGCCGGCGTTTTGCCGTCGCCTTGTCCCCCGATGCGTCGGTCGCCGTATATTCGTATTCGCTTTCGCCTATGGTGGTGTATTGCGACGCGTTCTGCTGCGGTTTCTCTCCGCGCGTCGGCATGGGTTTGACCGATGTCGAACCGGTCCCGTTTATGCTCTTTCCGTCACCGGGGTCATACGAATAGTTCTTCTGCGTGAAGCTGCCCGCCTTCAACGTCGTATCCGTGAATAACGTCCCCGACTTGCCTTTCGCCGTAACATTATCCATAAGAGCCTCGCCCTTCGAGTCGAGATGGCTGCTTTCCTGCGCTCCCGTCGCATTCAGATAACGCGTTTGGTCAGGCGCGTCCACCACCGGCTGAGCGTTTTTATAGGCAATGCCTTCCGTAGTATACTGAACCCTTACTTCGGAAACCTCGGTCTTGGTATAATGCGCACCGAGAGACGTGCTGCTTGACCGGTACGTGCTTTTATTATCGTAGTGCCCTTTTTTTACCTGCGGGTCGGTCACGGCAGAGCCGCTATCCGGAAGCCCGAAACGTATCGTTTCCGGAGAATCCGTATTGTACCCTAAGGATAGCGCCAATTCCGGATTATGTACCTTGTAGGAATCCGCGGCATGGTCATGTTCTTTACACCGGTGGAGCGACGCCTCATAATCAAATTCCTCTTGCGCCCAATATGATGCTCCGCCATCGGTAGTAGAAATAGTATTAACCGTTATTGACGGGTCGCTTATCGTTACGGATATGGAGCAGTCGCACGACGGAGCCTTATACGTCTGTGTCGGGCCGGGTTCCCAACTTTCATTAAGCTTTGTTGTCGTTAATTGAGCGGGATCACAGTTAAATTCAAATTTCGTTTTATGCCGTATAAGCGTATCGCTGTGCGGAATGGACGCGGGAACCGCATACTTTTCCGCGTACGCTTCCTCCGTCATGCCCGGGCCGGTCATCCCCGTCAAACCCGTAAGTGCGGGACCGGTTCCGAGAACTACGGCGACGCACAAGAGCAGAGCGATACCTCTCTGCGCCATCATCTTTCTTCTGAATCGGCTTGCCTCAGTATTGATATTCATATTTTGTTTACCTTTCTACCTAAACCCTATCCTGCCTGCTTGCAGTTATTTCACTATCCGCGAAATCGTAAAAACTGCACCTTAAAATAACGGGCGGGACACAAAATGTCCGCTCATCCGTAGCGAACATTGAGCAATCCCAGTCCTCTCAATTCGAATAGATTTTTTTCCAGACCTTGATTGGCTTTCTGAACAATATAACTGACGCGCCGCATACCAGTTTTTGTTCCTCAATACAAAATGTATACTTCCGATTTTGCGCGGCTTGCGGCAGCTGCGGAGCGAAGCTCCGTCAAATCCCAAGCGCACGCTCCCACTCGCTACGCTCATTATGCCGCAGGTTATTTTTTGCTTCGCTGTTTTTGCCGTGCCTGTTCTAAAATCTCGTTGATGTTTTCGCCCTTCATCTCTCCCGGGTAAGCTTTGTCGAAGTCAAGCAGTATATCTTTTGATAGCTTCTCCGCTTCACGTATTTCTTCGTACGCCCGCTCAAAATCTCCATCCGCAAAAGCCTCATCAATCATCTTTTTCGAAGAAGCGGGTATCTCCGCCTCGCTCCCATAGAGCATAACAATCGCGGCATCTATAGCCTCCCGCGAAATAGGATTCCCCCTTTTCTCATGCTCCCACAATACCCCCGTAATATCCGATAAATCGTTCTTGTATTGTCTGCCGCTCATCAACTTCATTGCAACAAGGTATTCGGCAGCGATAGTGCGTACGATAATAATATTTGAAAACGTCTTATAATACGCGGATACTTGAAGCAGTTTATCGGAAAACGACGTTGTTTTTTTGAAGTCCGAATTGAGCCACCCGCTCGGCAAGCCGAGCCTGTCGCCAACGCGGTTAATAGCTTCCTTCATGGCGGAAGACGCTATAATTATCGCGTCAACATCATAGGTCATTTCGCGGAAACCGTAATTGGCGAGTATTGCCGCGCCGCCTATCAGTATTATTTCGGCCGGCGTCTTCGTGCCGTTCAGCTTGCGGAACTCCTTGCCAAGCTCTTTAAGATAGGTATCGAGGTTTTCTCTCGTAAACGGCATATCAATAGACATTTCGCACCTCGCTTTCTACGATGTTAAACCGCTTGAATTCCGGTATCGCTTTCGCATAGCTATCTTTTTTCGGTTGCTCATTGCGAGCAAAAGCGCTCATGGCGATAACGCTTGACGGATAAACCGGCTCGCTAAGGCGCGCTGCCCTTATATCGTCATACTCGTTGCAGAGCGGCAAATCGTTTTCGCGACTCAGATAATCCACCATCGCAAGCAAATACAGACTCTCGGGATACCAACCTCTTTGATAAAGGTTTCGGATTTTGTCCGTTTCCAATTGGTCAATGATAAAATCAATGTCGCCCATATCTTTTACCACGTGACAAACATTGCTTTTGAACGTATCAAAATGCTGACGGTATTCCATGCTGTCTGCAAGTAAATCCTCAATAGTGACATCAAGCGCTTTTGCTATACGATACAGATTTTCGCCGGTACAGTTTTTGATTTTTGTTTTGCCTGTCGTGATTTCGCTGACAGTAGTGAACGATACTCCGCTTAGTTTCGAGAGCCTATATTTGGACAACTGCTTTCGTTTCAACAGGTCGTTGATATTCATATCCCGCAACCTCCTTTTTGATATTATAACGAATATTCGTCATAATATCAAGCAAGTCGGGTGTGTCAAAGGGACGTTCTTTTTTGTGTCCGGGCGAAGAAACGCCCGGCGGAGGGAACCGCCGAGCGCATGCAACACGTCATTGCGAGGAGCAGCGAAGCTGCGACGAAGCAATCCCGTAGACTAAGGTATCTACGCCTCCGCCGGTTTCTTCGCGTACGCGAACCGTACGGCGATGACGCCGGCTGCGGCAAGGATTCCAAAGGCCGCGCTCCATTTGTCGAACAGCATCATGCTGCGCGTGATGTCCTGCGTCAGCATAAACAGCGCTGCGCTTGCGGCCGCGGCCGCAAGGCTCACGGTGAGCCAGAGCAGCTTTCTGCGTCCCTCGCCGCCGGCTTCTTCGCCTTCCGCCTTGCGCCTTGTCACAAAGAATATGGAGCAGGCAAAGGCGGCGATAAAGGTTATGATGGCGAACAGCGCGTTGGCCATGGACCAGCTGTCACTACGCAGGGGGAAGCGGCTATCCTGCCCTATCCCCGAAC
>JAITEX010000100.1 GCA_031281765.1 Eubacteriales Family XIII. Incertae Sedis bacterium
CGCACTTGACAGCCAAAGAACTGCGAACTGAAACAAGATTAGCCATACAGGGCGACGAGGCGGCGTTTGAGAAACTCTACGCCGCCAAGCGCCCGGTGCTCTACTTTTCGGCGCTCTCCCTGCTCGGGTCAAAGGAGGACGCGGAGGACGCCGTGCAGGACACGGCCATAGACCTCTTCCGGACCATTACCGAGCTGAAGAACCCCCAGGCCATCAATACCTGGATGCACCGCATCCTCTATGCCCGCTGCATGGACATTATGCGGGATAAGTACCACCGGGTGCGGCAGACCTCGCTGACGGACGAGATACTCGACTACCATGAGGACGGGGACCGGGACAGCAGCCCGGAAAGCCGCCTGCACTATAGCGAGGTCTGCGAGGAACTCTACGAGGGCATACGTGCCCTGCCCGAGAAATCGCGCGAGACGCTGGTCCTGCACTATTTCAGCGGCATGAAATACCGGGAGATAGCCGAGATAACGGGCCTGAGCATCAAGACCGTATCGACAAATCTCATACGGGCAAAGAGGATACTTAAATCCTACCTGAAAGAGCACTATCCCGAGATGGCCTCGCTCTCGGCCGTGCTGTCCGTATCGGGTTTGAAAGTCGGCGGCGGCGTGCTGCTCGGCAAGCTCGGTTCGGTCACTACGGGCGCGGCGTCGCATATCGCGGCGGGTACGGCGGGCGTGGTCTGCGCGGCAGCCGTGACCTATGCGGTCTTTGCCGCGCCGAATTACGCCATCGCCTTTACCGGCGACTGCGACTGCGGCCATATCAACCCGACGCACATAGAACTACGGGGCGCGAAATCAAGCGACACTGTCGACTCCTGGGAACTGCTGAACGAGGGCGGCGAGACGCTTTACACCGGGAATCTTACCGAAGTCACGGACTTCATCAAAGCCCTCGAACATAAAAAGGCCGGCAACCATTTCTACACCCTGCGCTGCATCATTACAAACAAGGACGGCGAACGCTTCGCGGTCTCACGTGAACTCGCCATCGGCTACTTCGACGGCGATCAATGAACCCTAAATTTTCCCTTGCAAAACACCGTTGACCCATGATAAACTAATAAAGCTTATATGCCGTTTCTGCGCTGTCCGACATTCTCCGGCGGCAGCCCGGAAACCGGCGGAACGTAGTAAAGGAGAATAGTATGATAGACGCTAAAAAAAAGAACGAGATCATCGAGGAGTACCGGACGAAGGAAGGCGACACAGGTTCGCCGGAAGTGCAGGTCGCGATACTGACCTACCGTATCAATGACCTGAACGAGCATCTGAAAATCCACAAGAAAGACCATCATTCGCGCCGCGGGCTGCTGAAAATGGTCGGGCAGCGCAGAAACCTGCTGAACTACCTCAGGGATAAGGATATTGAAAGGTATCGTACCCTTATCTCTCGCTTAGGTCTCCGGAAATAAGAAATAGAAAGGGCGAGGAATAACCCTCGCCTTTATTTATTATATAAAAAGAGTGAACAGAAAGAACGAAAGGAAGAAGAATGAAATTTACTGATTACAAGACCTTCAGGACCGCCCTCGGAGGCCGTCTGCTGCAGGTGGAAGCCGGCAAGGTGATGGAACAGGCGAACGGCGGCATCACCGTGCGCTACGGCGATACGGTGGTGAACGTATCCGCAACAATGGCGAAAAAACCGCGCGAGGGGATAGACTTTTTCCCGCTCAGCTGCGAGTACGAGGAAAAGATGTATTCGGCCGGCAAGATCCCCGGCGGCTTCATCAAGCGGGAGAGCAGACCGTCCGAAAAGGCGACGCTCGCCGCGCGGCTGATGGACCGGCCGCTGCGCCCGTTGTTCCCGAAGGGTTTCAAGAACGACGTCCAGGTCATCGCGACCGTGCTTTCGGTGGATTATGACGCGCCGCCCGAGATAGCGGCCATGATCGGCTCATCCATCGCGCTGTCCATATCGGATATTCCGTTTGACGGCCCGACGGGTTCGGTTATCGTCGGCCAGATCGACGGACGGTTTGTCGTGAACCCGACTTCGGACGAAAAAGCCGAGTCGCGCCTGAACCTGACGGTGTCGGGCACGCGCGAAGCCATTATGATGGTGGAAGCCGGCGCGAACGAGGTCCCCGAGGAGACCATCCTCGACGCGATACTCTTCGGCCATGAGGAAATCAAGAAAATCATCGAATTCATCGACGGGATAGTCGCTGAGATAGGCAAGGAAAAGATAGTGGTCCCCGACGCCTCCGTTCCCGCGCCGATAATGGAAGCCGTGCGCGGTTTCGCGACGGAGCGGCTGAACGCGGCGGTACACAATTTCAACCGCGCGGCGCAGTCGGCGGAGATAGACGCCGTCTATGCCGAGGCTAAGGAACAGTTTACGGGGCAGTTCGAGGAAGAATACCCCGAGGCTGCCAAGCTCATTTCCGAGGCGGCGGAGACCGTACTCGTGGAGCGCTTTAGAAGTACGATACTCAACGAAGGCATCCGTCCCGACGGACGCAGGACGACGGAAGTCCGCCCCGTGTGGGCTGAGACGGGGTTCCTCCCGCGTACGCACGGCAGCGCGCTGTTCAAGCGCGGCGAGACGCAGGCGCTTTCCGTTGTCACGCTCGGTACGCTGCGCGAGGCGCAGACCATCGACGGCATCGGCGAAGAAACGATGAAACGTTATATGCACCAGTACAATTTCCCGCCGTATTCCGTCGGCGAGACACGCCCGCTTCGCAGCCCCGGCCGTCGTGAGATCGGTCACGGAGCGCTTGCCGAACGCGCGCTTATCCCGGTGCTTCCGGAAGAGGACGAATTCCCTTACGCGATTCGCGTCGTTTCGGAAATCCTCTCGTCGAACGGCAGCTCGTCCCAGGCGTCCGTCTGCGGAAGCTGTCTGTCGCTTATGGACGCGGGCGTCCCCATCAAGGCCATGGTATCCGGCATAGCGATGGGCCTCGTCGAAGAATACAATGAAGCGACCGGCGAAAGCCGCATTGCGATACTCTCCGACATACAGGGCCTCGAGGACCACTACGGCGATATGGATTTCAAGGTCGCGGGTACGGAGAAAGGCGTAACGGCCGTCCAGATGGACATCAAGGTACACGGGCTGTCAAAGGATATTCTTGAAAAGGCGCTTTCGCAGGCGCGCGAGGGCCGTCTGCACATCATGAATGTCATGAAAGAAGAGCTTTCCGAGCCGCGTCCCGATATTTCACCCTACGCGCCGCGCATCGAGTCGATACAGATAGACCCCGAGGACATCGGCACTATCGTCGGCAAGGGCGGCAAGACGATCAACGGCATTATCGCGGAGACCGGCGTCAAAATCGATATTGACGACACGGGCCTGATTGCGATAGCGTCGGCGGATCCCGAGGGCATGAACCGCGCCATCGAGATGATAGAGCTGCTGCTGAAGGACGTCGAGGTCGGCGAGACTTACGAGGGCGAAGTAAAGCGCATTATGAACTTCGGCGCCTTTATCGAAGTGCTGCCGGGCAAAGAGGGCCTGCTGCATATTTCGAAGATGGCGAAGCACCGCGTGAACAAGGTTGAGGATATAATGAATATCGGCGACCGTGTCGAAGTCAAGGTTGACGAGATAGACGGGCAGAACCGCATCAACCTTGTGCGCACCCATCTGCCGGATTGACGGGCGGCCATGAGCGTGGAAACAGTTAGATTAACAAACGGCATACTGCTTGCCTTTGAATACCTGCCCTATGTGCGGTCGGCTTCGGTCGGCGTATGGATACGGGCCGGCGCCGTCGACGAGACGGACCGGGCCGGTATCTCGCACTTTATCGAGCATATGATGTTCAAGGGCACCGGGCGCCGCTCCGCCAAGAGTATTGCCGAGGACATTGACCGCATCGGCGGCAGCATCAATGCGTTCACGGGCAAGGAGGCAACCTGCTATTATGTAAAGACCCAGTCCGAGCATATCGGGAAGTCGATAGACGTCCTCGCGGATATGTTTACGGGCTCGGTCTTTGCCCCCGACGAAATGGAGAAGGAAAAAGGCGTCGTCATCGAAGAGATGAATATGATAGAGGACAGCCCCGAGGACCTCGGGCATGACCTTATCGGCGAGACGGTTTTTGCAGACTCCGAGCTCGGGCGCAGCATTATCGGCACGAAGGAGTCCGTATCGGCCATCACGCGCGAGGACATTCTCGCGTACACGGCGGAACGCTATACGGCGGACAATATCGTCATCTCCGTGGCCGGGAACTTTGACGCCGCGGCGGTGAAAGCCCTGCTCGAGGACGGCTTCGGCGGTCTGCGCGTCGGCGGGGCCGGGCGCAGTGTCCGGGCGGGGGCGTACAAGCCGGAGGCCATACGCCGCAAAAAAGACATAGAACAGACGCATATATTCTTCGGGCGCCCCGGCGTCAGCATTGAAGCGGAGGATTATTACGCATTTACGCTTTACAACGCCATCCTCGGCGGCGGCATGAGTTCGCGGTTGTTCCAGAACGTGCGTGAGGACAAGGGCCTTGCGTATTCCGTCTATTCGATGAATAATGCGTACGTTGACAGCGGCCTGTTTGTCGTCTACGCGGGCGTGGGGCTTGACAAGGAAGACGCCGCAACGGCGGCTATTTTTGAGGAAATTGCGGGCATTGCGACGCCGGATATTCCGGCGGACGAGCTCGGCAAGGTGAAAGAGCAGAGCAAGGGCGCCTATATCTTCGGCCAGGAGAATATCTCGACCCGTATGTTCCAGACCGGCCGCAACCTGCTGCTGCTCGGGCATACGTTCACGCAGGACGAGGTGATGGACGGTATCGACAGCGTAAAGATGGACGATATAGAGCGAATCGCGACGCGGTTTGCGGACCCGGGCGAATATTCGCGCGTCATTATCAGCGGAGGGGAGTAGGCTTAAGGTGGAAGTGAGAATCAGAACCGAAGCCGGGGCGCCGCTCCCGGAATACGAGACGCGGGGTTCGGCGGGTATGGACCTGAAAGCGTATGTGGACGCGCCCGTGACGATAGCCCCGGGCAAGCGGTATCTCGTCCCGACCGGTATCTACCTTGAATTGCAGGACGGCTATGAGGCGCAGATCAGGGCGCGCAGCGGTCTCGCCGCAAAGCGGGGCGTCACGATGGCGAACGGCGTCGGGACTATCGACAGCGATTACCGCGGAGAAATCAAGGTCGCGCTTGTCAATCTCGGCGACGAGGATTTTATTATTGAAAACGGGGACCGCATAGCGCAGATGGTAATAGCGCGTTACGAACGCGTCACCTGGAGCGTGTCGGATGAACTGTCCGATACGGAGCGCGGCGGAGGAGGTTTCGGGCACACGGGAGTTTGAGCGGGAGTGTACTATGCTGAAGCGGGAAGAATCCGAACGGCGGGAATACGAGATACTCTCCGGGTTTGCGGCAAAGGCGGCGGAATCAGCTGGCCGGGCCGTCAGCGAAGAGAAGTGTGAATTTCGTACGGATTTTCAGCGCGACCGCGACCGGGTGATCCATTCAAAGGCGCTGCGGCGGCTTATGCACAAGACGCAGGTCTTTCTGTCACCCGAGGGCGACCACTACCGTACGCGACTGACGCACACGCTCGAAGTGGCGCAGATTTCGCGCAGCATTGCGCGCGGGCTCCGGCTGAATGAGGACTTGACGGAGGCCATCGCCATGGCCCATGACCTCGGCCATACGCCTTTCGGCCACAACGGCGAATTCTACTTAGACAAGAAGCATCCCGGCGGCTTCAGCCATAATGTCCAGTCGCTGCGCGTCGTCGATGTGCTTGAGAGCAGCGGCGGCCGGCGCGGCATGAACCTGACGGATGAGGTGCGGGACGGTATCGTGAACCATACGGGGCCGCGCGCGCCGCGGACGCTCGAAGGACAGGTCGTAAAAATCAGCGACCGCATAGCCTATATCAATCACGACATAGACGACGCGCTGAGAAGCGGCGTTATCACGGAGGACGATTTGCCGAAGTCGGCCGTGCGTATCCTCGGAAATAAAACGAAGATACGCATCGATACGCTTGTCCGCGATATGATCATGACGAGCGACGGGCGGGATGTCGTTTCACTCAGCCCGGATTGCGCGGGGTCGATGGATGAACTGCGAACCTATATGTTCGCAAACGTGTACCAAAGTGAAAAAGTGAAACGCAGCGAGGAGCTTGAGAAAATCAAATTCCTCATTTCAAGCCTCTACGACTATTATCTCGAAAACCCCGATGATCTTCCGGCCGAATATGTGGCGATGATCGGCGAGTTTGGCAAGGAGGAGATGGTCAAGGACCAGGTGGCCGGCATGACGGACCGGTACGCGATCGACACCTTCGAAAGGCTCTTTGTCCCGACCGGTTGGAAGCGGGATTGAAATGGGCAAAACCCGGAACGGAGTAGGAAATAAATTTGAAAGAAGTTCGCAAAATCCTGGTTTTGGGGCAGTATTTTCCGCATTTATGGCGACTGTATATATAGATGGCAATAATCAACATTGCAGATGAAATAAAGGGCAGAGCTGACATTTCCGACCTTATTGGACGTACCGTGAGTCTCAAGCGATCCGGAAGCCGTTACGTTGGCCTGTGCCCGTTCCACAACGAAAAAACGCCGTCTTTTTATGTGAGCGACCAGACGCAATCCTATAAATGTTTTGGTTGCGGCGAACACGGGGATATTATTACTTTTTACGAAAAGTATTACAATCTGAGTTTTATTGAAGCGGCAAGTAGGCTCGCGAAAGAATTAGGTATTGACTGGGAGCCGGGAGGCGGTTACGGCAACGATTCGAAAAAAAAGGCGTATTACGAAGCAAACAAGATAGCCGCGCGCTATTACTATGACGCTTTGTGGGCGGCGGACAATCCCGCCAGACAGTACCTCGCCAGACGCGGGCTGTCGGAGCGGACAATGAAGAAGTTTGGCCTCGGTTACGCTGAGGGCCGGCAGGGTGGACTGGCAAAGCATCTTGAGGCGAAGGGCGTCTCGAAAGAGATTTCCCTGAAACTCGGCCTTGTGAAAGAGGACGGTGGATGGCTCCGCGACAAATATTTCGGCCGCGTGATGTTTCCGATAATAAATTCTCGAAACAAGGTCATCGGCTTTAGCGGAAGGGCGCTCGTGGACGGTCCCCCGAAGTACATCAACTCGGATGCGTCGCCCGTTTACAGCAAGAAGGATAGCCTGTACGCGGCAAACCTGACGGGCAGCGCTATACGCGGGGAGAACCTCGCAATCCTCGTTGAAGGGCAGATGGATGTTATCGCCCTCTACGAGCAGGGGATAGAAAATGTCACAGCTGCGCTCGGCACGGCGCTTACGCCGGAGCAGGCGGCGCGGCTGAAAAAATATACGGACAATGTGGTGATTGCCTATGACGCCGATCCGGCGGGAGAAAAGGCAACGCTGCGCGCCATAGACCTTCTGGCGGAAAAAGGTATGAACGTCAAAGTCCTCGTGCTCGACGATACGAAGGACCCCGACGAATATATACGCAAACACGGCCGCGAGAAATTTGCCGCCCTGCTTGCAAAAGCGCTTCCGGCTACCTCATTTAAGCTAAGGAAAGCGCTCGAGAAATATGACCTGAAAGCCCCCGAGGGAAGTATAAAATTCCTGAAGGAAGCCGAGGGCATATTGAGAAAGCTGTCTCCGGTGGAGGCGGAATACTATATCGGAAAACTCGCAAAGCTGACCGGCATAGCCGAGGGCGCGATACGCATGGAGGTGTTCGATACCGATAAGCGGCAGGAACGGCCGCCGGCGTACGTTACGGAAGCCTCGCCGCGTCACGGTGAACAGGGTTCGGCGGAAGGAAAAGCGGAACGTTCCGCCTTGCAGGCGCTACAGCGCAACATCTTGCGGCTCGTCATCGACGACAATTCGTTGATTGGCCGGACGGATGAATACCGCAGGCTGTTCCTGACCCCCGTCTATGGCAGAATACTTGAAGTTCTGCGCGAAGCGGCGGCTGAGGAGCCCGATGACGACATTTCGCCGGAAGACCTTGCCGACAGGCTCGATGAGGATGACCGGCCGGCGCTGTGGGAAATCATGGACACGGTCCTCGTGGGCAGCGACCCGAAGCTCCAGATTGCCGAATGCTTCCGGCAGGCGGACATTATGGAACTTGAGGAGCGTGAACGTGAGATAATCAAGTGGCTGAAAACCACGCCGGAGGGGGATGAAGCGGACGAATTGACACGGGAACTCGCCGCTATAAGGGAGAAGATACTATCGCTTAGGGGCAAGATGGTTTTGTATGATGAGAGCAACTAAAGATTGAAGGGACATACATTATGACGTATGAGGAAGAACAATTCTCAAAAATGGTGGACACGATGGACGCTTTGCTCGAAAAAGCGAAACACAAGGGTACCATTACCTATAAGGAAATAGGCAGCGAGCTGTGTAATTTCGAAGTGGATAAGGAGCAGCTCGATGTGTTTTACGACCGCCTTTTTACCGCGGGCGTCGAATTTACGTCGGATGATGACAGTGACGGCGAACCCGATGAGTTTGATTTGTTGGCTCTCGAAGATGACGATGAGGACGATGATGATATTCCGGTAGTCAAGGGCAGGGGCAACCTGACGGTGTCGCTGCCGAAGGGCATCGTGGTGGACGACCCCGTGCGTATGTACTTGAAAGAGATCGGAACCGTGCCGCTGCTGACGGCCGACGAGGAAGTCGAACTGGCGAAGCGCATGGAAGCGGGCGACGAGGAAGCGAAGCGGAAACTCTGCGAAGCGAACCTGCGGCTTGTCGTCAGCATAGCGAAACGCTATGTGGGGCGCGGCATGCAGTTTCTTGATTTGATACAGGAAGGGAACTTCGGGCTGCTGAAAGCGGTCGACAAGTTCCGGTGGGAGAAAGGCTTCAAGTTCAGTACCTATGCCACGTGGTGGATCAGGCAGGCTATTACGCGCTCCATAGCGGACCAGGCGCGGACCATCCGCATACCCGTGCATATGGTCGAAACGATCAACAAGCTGATTCGCGTGTCGCGGCAGCTCCTGCAGGAATACGGGCGCGAACCGACCCCGGCCGAGATAGGGCGCGAGATGGAAATCTCCGAAGAGAAGGTCCGCGAGATCATCAAAATCGCGCAGGAACCCGTGTCATTGGAAACGCCTATCGGCGAGGAAGAAGACAGCCACCTCGGAGATTTTATTCCGGACGAGGATATGCCGGCGCCGGCCGACGCGGCGGCGTTCACGCTGCTGAAAGAACAGCTGATGGACGTGCTGTATACGCTGACGGACCGGGAACGAAAGGTCCTTATACTGCGCTTCGGCCTCTATGACGGCCGCGCGCGAACGCTCGAAGAGGTCGGCAAGCAGTTCGATGTGACGCGTGAGCGCATACGCCAGATAGAGGCAAAGGCGCTACGCAAACTGCGCCACCCCACCCGCAGCAAGAAGCTCAGGGATTATTTAGAGTAAGGGTTTGAACGACAGACTGAAAACTATAGCGGGATATATAAACACGGGAGAGCGGGTCGCCGACATCGGCACGGATCATGCTCTCCTGCCTGCATATTTAGTAAAAAACGGCGTCTCCCCGCTTGTTATCGCGACGGACGCGGCACAGGGGCCGTTTGCGGTCGCGCGCGGCCGCGGGGAGAAGCTGATGGCCGGCAGGGATGATGCCGATTGTATAGAATTGCGCTATGGCGACGGGCTTGCGCCGCTTGCCCCCGGCGAGGTGGACACGGTCGTGATTGCGGGCATGGGCGGCGAGCTTATCGCGCGTATTATGACGGCTGATGTGGCAAAAGCGAAGAGCTTTGCGAAATTCATTTTGCAGCCGCGGACCAAAATCCCGGAATTGAAGGAGAGCCTTGCGGACGCGGGGTTTATAATAGGAGAAGAGACGACCGCGACGGAACGCGGCCGTACATGCGCGATATTGCTCGTAACCCCGCAATAACAGGTACAAGGAGGCAAACGATGTCCATTACACAAAAGGATCTGACGGCGGCAATCGAAGGGTTTGCGCCGCCGAGTATGCAAGAGCCGTGGGACAACAGCGGCTGGCAGATAAACCTCCGTCCCGGCGAGGTGAGCCGGATCCTCGTTTCGCTCGAAATTATAGCGGCGGTAGCGGATGAAGCGAAACAACGCGGCGCGGATGTGATACTGACGCACCATCCGCTGTTCTTCATGCCGATGAAGAATATCGATGCCGACACGTTTGAGGGCGGCTACGCGGCGGATTTGATACGCGCGGGCATATCCGTCTATTCGGCGCATACGTCCTTTGACGCGGCGCCGGGCGGCATGAACGACGCGCTTGCGGAGATGTGCGGGCTGACGGATGTGAAGCCTTTCCTGCCGGACGCCGGGCTCGAAGTCCCGGAGGGGATCGTCGCGGACGGGACGGAAATCGGTTCCGGGGGCGCGGGAGCGCCGATAGCGCGCAGCGGCAAACTCGAAGAAAACCTGCCGTTCTGGCAGTATACCGACATCGTCGCGCGGCAGATAGGCATGGAGGGCCGTCTCAAAATGGCCGGCGACCCGGAAAAGAGGATACGCAGCGTCGTGGTCTGCGGCGGTGGGGGCGGCGACTATATCCCGTCCGTTATCGAACAGGGTTTCGACCTCTATATCACGAGCGACATCAAGCACCATCAGGCGCAGTGGGCGAAGGAACGCGGCCTCTGCCTGATAGACGGCGGCCATTACGGTACGGAGAAGCACTTCGTGCAGGTGGCGGCGGCGAACCTGCGCGCGGCTTTCGGGAGTGCGCTCGACGTCGTCGAAACCGCGGTCTCCGCGGATCCGTTTCTGTGAAACCGCGCGGATGTATCTCTGTGGATAAACCCGGCCGCCGGTTTTGCGCCGCCGCTGTGAGACGCTGTACCTAACGATGGAAATACTATGTTTGGCTATATAGTCCCCGCTAAAAGCGAACTGAAAGTCCGTGAATTTGAGATATATAACGCCTATTACTGCGCGGTTTGCCGGGCGGTGCGGGCGCGGTACGGACAGCTGCCGAGGTTGATGCTCACCTTCGATTCGGCGTTTCTCGCGCTGCTGCTTGCTGCGGTTTGTGAGGGTGAGGACAGCGTAACGGAATTCCGGTGTGCGGTACAACCGTTACGTAAGAAGAACCTTATAACGAACGGCGGGGATGCGACGGGCTACGCGGCGGATATACTCGTGCTGCTCGGCTATAGCCATCTTGACGACGACCGGCGTGACGAACACCGGCTGCGCGGCCTGTTCGGGACGCTTCTCTACCGGCGCGCCTACCGCAAGGCGAAGCGGCGGCTGCCGGGAAAAGCGGCGGCGATAGAAGCGCGCATAGCGGAATTGGCTGGGGTGGAAGGCGCCGGGCGTCCCGCGATAGACGAGGCGGCCGAGCCGTTCGCGAAACTGATGGAAGAGATAATGGACGGAGCCCCGAATGGAGATACGAACGTTTCGCGCGTTCTGCGCGCCATGGGCTACAACCTCGGCAAATGGATATACCTGATAGACGCGGCGGACGACCTTGAAACGGACAGCAGAAGCGGCTCGTTCAACCCGCTGAAAGGCGGCGACTATTCCGCGGAGCGTCTCGGCTTCACGCTCGAGATGTGCCTCGCCGAAACAGCGAAAGCCTTCGAACTGTTGCGCCTGCACAAGAATGAAGCGATCCTGAAAAATATTATCTATGTCGGGCTGCGGCTCAAAACGGACGAGGTTCTCGCGAAATATGGTAGAATAGCAGAGGAAGATTAACCGTACGATATGAAGATCAAAGGAAAAACTATATGGGCGATCCATACGAAATATTAGGCATTAAACCGGGCGCGAGCGAGGCGGAAATAAAGCGGGCCTACCGCGACCTCGTAAAGAAATACCACCCGGACCAATACGAAAACAACCCGCTCGGGGACCTCGCGAATGAGAAGATGCAGGAGATAAACGAGGCCTACGACTTTTTGATGAAGGGCGGCGCTTCCGGACAGCGGAGCGGTGCGCGCGGCTACGGCGGCGCTGCTGCTGCGCGCGGCTACGGCGCGCGGAAACAACCGTCACCCGAGTACAATGAGATACGCCGCGCGATAGACCGCGGCGATATTGCGGGAGCCGAGCAACGGCTTGCGCAGATGCAGACGCGCGACGCCGAGTGGCACTTTCTCTCGGGCATGATACAGCTGCGCCGCGGGTGGTACGATCAGGCCGTCGGCAGCATACAGACGGCCGTCAGCATGGACCCGACAAACTATGAATACCAAAACGCGTTGAATCAGTTGATGGGCCAGACGACCGGCTACCGTCAAAATTCCTATCAGAGCGGGTATAATGACGCGCAGCATCAGTTGTGTCAATGCATGTCCTGCTATTGCTGCCTCGACTCCTGCTGCGATTGCATCTGACGGGTCGCTGTAATGGCAGGTAAAAGCCGCAAACCGAAATTTACGACATCCGAAATCGCGCTGTCAAGCATTTTGCTGGCGTTCATTCTCGTCGCGCTCTATGCGGCGTCACTCATAAAGCCCATGGATATGACGCTGTGGTCGTTCGCGGGCGCGGTGCTTTACTTTGCGTATATTGAACTTTCTCCGGCCGTCGCTCTCGTGATTTATGCGGGGAGCGCGCTGCTCGGCCTCATCATAACGCCGGACAAGGTAGGCCTGCTGTCCTACATCATCTTCTTCGGCGTGTTCGCGCTCATAAAACCGGCGGCGGAGGACGCCAGCGCGAAGTATATCGGCGGCACGGTAAACAACCCCGCGATACGGCCCTTTGCCCGGAAAGGTTTGCGTGTTGTGCGCCACAGAAAAACCGTGATTGCGGCTGCGTATCTTATCAAGGGGGTCTGCGCGGCGGCGCTCGGGGCGGTAGCGTTAGTCGTCATGAATGCCGTGACCGGGATAGACCTCGATATTCAGACGGTCGTGCTCGCGGTCCCCGTCTTTCTTCTCTACGATTACCTGCTCTGGCTTATAGCCGAGCTTCTCGGCCCGCGCGTGCGGCGTCTCATGCGGAAATAAAGACATCCATCAACCCCGAAAACCGTATCAAATCATCCCCGTGCGCGGGGATATTTTTGTGATGCGAAGGGACAAATGCTCCTCGTAATAAGGTTATTAACTTTCGATTATTTAGTATTAATTGGTCTTAAAATGTTTTTTATGTTTGAAACGCAAAAAAACGGGCATATATATATCGAGGTAGAGGAAAAATAATTGCTATAGGAAAAGGAGGTTATCAGGCAATATTCGCGGGTGCGCAGCGTCTCTGCGCAATAAAGGGTTATTTAAGGGGTAATTTTAAGAAAGGTTAATAGGGGTAAAGAAAGATGCAAAAAAAGATCAACGGCAGGAATGGGTTGAGAAAGCGCGGTATGCTGGCGCTTTCCGTGCTGCTTATCGCGGCGCTTATCATTCCACAGGCGGCCTTGGCGACGAACCAGGCCGACGGACAAAATGTGCAGGCTGAAACCATTTTAGAAAATGATACGGAAGGGGAAAACAATAATGCAGTCTCCGCGGATGACGCGGGCTGCGACCCGGTAACGGGTTTTGACGCGCAATCCGGAAGCAATAACGACGCCGGGGATGACGCGGGCAGCGACCCGGCCGAAACCGGGAATCCACAGGCGGAAGAACATACCGACGACTCCGGATTACGTCCGGAACAGGGCGACGCGGACAGCGCGGGCGATGCCGCTTCCGAGGGAATGGCCATAGCAGAGGCAGTGGCAAAGAAGGTCCCCGCGCTGAGAACGTCGGGAAGATGGTTTCAATTTCAGGCGACCGTTACGGAAGCCGATAAAACATTTATCGTGCCGACCTCATCGAACCTCGGAGGGAAAACCACTCACGAATATAATTGGGATATTGATTTTGGCGATGATTCCGAAGTGAAAAACTATTCCGGTACGGCTGCGGGAAACGGCAGCGGTATAAGTCATGACTTCCCCGCCGGAAGAGATTATATCATCACCATCTCTCCACATGATCCCAATGAGGGGGCGTGGTTGGCGGCATTCGGATTCGCGAATGGAAGTTCCAACGCCACATCGGTAGCCAATAAAAATAAAATTACGAAGGTACTATCGCCTCTCACACCGGATATGACGCGCAAGGCGGATGAAATAACGACGACGGACCCGGCTAAGGCGCCTTCCCAGGAATGGAACAGCACCTTTCTGAATTGCACAAAATTAACAATGGGAAGCGAGTTCACCTTTGACGTGGATGCATGGAAGGACGTAAAAGCGGTAAATACGGATTTCGCCAGAAGTATGTTTTACGGCTGCTCCGGAGCAGCGTTTACAATGAACAGCGTGTTTACTATGCCGCAGAACCTGACGGCAGTGGGCGACAACTTTGTTTATTATATGTTTTCCGGTTGCTCCGGTGCAGGGTTTACGATGAATAGCGTGTTCACTATGCCGCAAGGCCTTACAAGCGTAGGCGATAATTTCGTTGCGTATATGTTCAGTAGCTGTAAGGGGAATGCGTTCACGATGAACGATGTATTTAACCTACCGCATGGGCTTACAAAAGCAGGTAAGAATTTTGCCAATAATATGTTCACTAATTGCAATGGCACAGGATTCACAATGGGCAAAGCACTCACTATGCCGCAAAGGCTTGAGAACGTGGGTGACTCTTTTGCCAGTAATATGTTCAGTAGTTGCAAAGGGAATGCGTTTACGATGAACGACATTTTCAATTTGCCGCAGAACCTTGTAAGCACAGGGACTTTTTTTGCAGCATCTATGTTCACTGGTTGTAGCGGAACTGCATTCACGATGAATAACGTATTTACTATGCCTCAAAGCCTTATGAATGTGGACAGTGCTTTTGCCCTTGCTATGTTCGATAGTTGTGCCGGAAAAGCATTCACGATGAACAATGTATTCAATCTACCGCAGAGCCTTACGAGTGTAAAAAGCAGTTTTGCCACTCAGATGTTCTATAAATGCAGCGGGGATGAGTTCACGATGAACAGTGGATTCAATCTGCCGCAAGGCCTTATGAACGTGGGCACTAATTTTGCTCAGAATATGTTCTATGAATGTAGCGGGAATGCGTTTACGATGAACGATATATTCAATCTGCCACAGGGGTTTACGAGTTTGAGCGCAAGCAGCACTTTTGCGGTTAGTATGTTTAATGGCTGCAAAGGGAACACGTTTACCATGAACGATATATTTAATTTACCGCAAAAGATTACGTACGCGCCTGACGATTTTGCCACCAGTGTGTTTGCAAACTGCAGTGGAGATGCGTTCGCTATGAATGCTATATTTAATCTTCCGCAGAACATTACAGGCACGGGAAGCGGCTTTGCCGAAAGCATGTTCGCAGGTTGCAGCGGGGACGCGTTTATTATGACCGACATATTCAATCTGCCGCAGAATATTACGACCGCGGGCTATTATTTTGCTACTCGTATGTTCCGGAATTGTGGCGGAAATGCATTTACTATGAACAATATATTCAATTTGCCGCAGAGAATAACGAGTACAGGAGACTCTTTTTTCGCTGATATGTTT
>JAITEX010000114.1 GCA_031281765.1 Eubacteriales Family XIII. Incertae Sedis bacterium
TCCGCAGGAATATCGCTGTCCGCGACACTCCGCTCCGGTCCGAACTTCTTGTTCTTCTCGTAGATATAATGCAGTCCCTCGAGCGTCAGCAGGCGGTCGACATAATCGATACAGCCGACGCCGGTCGCCATCATGGACGCAAGGCCGCCCGTCGCAATGACGCGCACGGGCAATTCCGTCGGCGCGTAGTCCGCAAGCTCCTTCTTCATACGGCCTATGATGAACTCTATCATGCCCATATGCCCGTACACCAGACCGGACTGCATACTCTCGCTCGTCGTGCGGCAGATGGTGCGGCCGGGTTCCTCAAGCTCCACGCGCGGCAGTTTCGCCGTCTTTTCGAACAGCGCTTCCGAAGAAATCTTGATGCCCGGGGCTATCGTGCCGCCGAGGTATTCCCAATTCTCCGTCACCGCGCAGAACGTCGTCGCCGTACCAAGGTCAACGATGACGAGCGGCCCGCCGTATTTCGCGAGGGCCGCGACCGCGTTGACGATGCGGTCCGCGCCGACCTGGCTCGGGTTCTCGTACTTGATGGTGAGCCCCGTCTTGATTCCGGGCCCCACCACGAGGGCGCGGCGCTTGAAATACTTGATCGCGACGTGCTGCATGGTATAGAGCACGGACGGCACCACCGTCGATATAATAACATCGCTTACGTCGCCCGGGTCAAGCCCGTCATGCGCAAAAAGCTGGCCTATTATCATGCCGTACTCGTCCGCGCTGCGCGAACCCATAGTCTCCATGCGCCAGCTTTGAATGAGCTTGCCGTCCCGGAAAACCCCCGAGACTATATTTGTATTTCCGACGTCAAAGGCTAATAACATGTACCGGGTTTTATTTCAGTGAAACGAGAGCGTCGCCGGCATTCACCGCCGCGCCTTTGCTCGTCAGGACCGCGTCAACCGTACCGGACTGCGGCGCCACAATCTCGTTCTCCATCTTCATGGCTTCGAGAATGAGCAGCGGGTCGCCCTCGGAAACCGCGTCGCCGGGGTTGACGAGAATGTCGAGTACCGTGCCGGGCATCGGGGCTTCCACTACCGCCGTACCAGCCGCAGGCGCCGCTGCCGGAGCCGCCGCGGGGGCTGCTTCCGCCGCAGGGGCAGGAGCCGGAGCCGCAGGCGCTGCCACAGGCGCAGGCGCCGGAGCTGCGGGCGCCGCCGCTACGGGAGCGGGCGCATACGTGGTCCCGCCGACCTCGTCAACGACGACCGAGTACGTCTGACCGTTTACCGTGATGTTGTACTGTTTGCTCATATTGCTTCCTCCTTTACTAATTCGAACTATTTACATATATTTCCATAATATCCGCTCATTCTTGAAACCGCTATTTGAAAACAATATACGCCGGCTCAAAACCTGCGCGCGTCAATGGCCTCTCTGTTGCCCATCACGCCCCACGCGGGCACGTATCCGGCATTCCGGTTCAGCTTTCTCACATAGAGCCCGGACGGACCCACGCCGATATACGGGAAGCCCGTGCCGCCGCTTTCGTAAGCCGCCACTGCCGCCGAGATGACGGCCGCAAGCTCCATCCGCCCCGGCGAACCCGCGAATGACGCAAAGCTATCCGCCTCGTAGGACTGGACAGCCGCGGAAAGCACTGCCGCCAACTCGCCGGAGACCGCCCCGGACGTCACATCAGAATCGACAGAATCGGCAGACCCCGCCCCGGACGCCACATCAGAACCGCCGGAACCGACAATACCGGAACCCGCAACCACCGTTCCTTCTTCTTTTTTCTTCTTCCTCTTAAACAAACCCATAAGCCAACCTCCCCCTACAGCGGGATATTCCCGTGCTTCTTGGCCGGCAGGCTCTGGCGCTTGGACTCAAGCATATCAAACGCGCTGACAAGGCGCTGCCGCGATTCGGACGGCTCAATAATATCCTCCACATAGCCCATCTCGGCCGCGCGGTAGGGATTATTGAACAGGCCCTCGTACTCCGCTATCTTCTCCTGACGCTTCGCTATCGGGTCATCCGCTTCCTTGATGTCCTTGCGGAACACGATGTTTGCCGCGCCCTCCGCGCCCATAACGGCAATCTCCGCCGTCGGCCACGCGAGCACCACATCCGCGCCGAGTTCCTTGTTGCACATCGCGATATAGGCGCCGCCGTAGGCTTTGCGCAGTATCAGCGTCACCTTCGGCACCGTCGCTTCGCAGTAGGCGTAGAGCAGCTTCGCGCCGTGCCGTATTATACCACCCGTCTCCTGGTCAACGCCCGGCAGAAAGCCCGGCACGTCCTCAATGGTCAGCAGCGGGATATTGAACGCGTCGCAGCGCCGCACGAAGCGCGCCGCCTTGTCGGACGCGTTGATGTCTAAGCAGCCCGCGGCCACCTTCGGCTGGTTCGCGACAACGCCGACCGTATTGCCCGCGAGCCGGATATAGCAGGTCACGATATTCTTCGCATAATGAGGCGCCACGTCAAAAATCTTTCCGTCGTCCGCGATGCCCCGTATGACGTCGTAGACATCGAAGGCCTTGTTCGCTTCTTCGGGGATGATGTCATCAAACCCGGGAATAATGCGGTTCGGGTCGTCCATCGACGCGACGGGGGGCGCTATTTCGAGATTATTCGAAGGCAGGTAGGAGAGCAGCTCTTTCACCTGCGCAATCGCGTCCTTGTCGTCCGCACAAGCAAAGTGGGCCACGCCGCTAGTCGCGTTATGCGTCATGGCGCCGCCGAGTTCCTCTGCGGAGACTTCCTCGCCCGTCACGGCCTTGATGACCTCGGGCCCCGTAATAAACATCCGGCTCGTCCCCTTCACCATAAAGATGAAGTCCGTTATGGCCGGGCTGTACACCGCGCCGCCCGCGCACGGCCCCATAATGACCGAAATCTGCGGAATCACGCCGGAACTTATCGTATTATTGTAGAATATCTTGCCGTAGCCCGAGAGCGCGTTCACGCCCTCCTGTATGCGGGCGCCGCCGCTGTCGTTCATGCAGAC
>JAITEX010000025.1 GCA_031281765.1 Eubacteriales Family XIII. Incertae Sedis bacterium
GGGCTGACGGGTCTGACAACGGAAACGGGCGCGGGGCAATGGGGTACGGCCATGGCGGAAGCCTGCGCCTATTTCGGCCTCGACCTGACCGTCTATATGGTCAAGGTTTCGTTCAATCAAAAGCCGTTCCGCAAGGCGATAATGGAGACCTTCGGCGCGACGGTCTACGCGAGTCCGAGCGATACGACGAATGCGGGCCGCGCGATTCTTGCGGCCGACCCGGACAACGGCGGTAGCCTCGGCATCGCCATTTCCGAAGCCCTCGAAGTGGCTGTCACGACAGAGGGGCAGCGCTATGTGCTTGGCTCCGTGCTGAATCAGGTGCTACTGCATCAGTCGATTATCGGCCTCGAAAGCGAGAAGGCGCTCGAACTCTACGACGAGTATCCGGATATTATTATCGGCTCGGCCGGCGGCGGCTCAAACCTCGGCGGGCTTATCGCGCCCTTTATGCGCGACAAGATACAGGGCACGCACAACCCGCGCATTATCGCGATAGAACCGGCGTCCTGCCCGTCGCTCACGCGCGGCAAATACGCCTACGATTTCTGCGATACGGGAAAGATGACGCCGCTTGCGAAGATGTACACCCTCGGCAGCGGGTTCACGCCCTCGGCGAACCATGCGGGCGGCCTGCGTTATCACGGCATGTCGCCGATACTCAGCAAACTCTACCATGACGGCTATATGGAGGCGCGCTCGGTGGAGCAGACAAGCGTATTCGAAGCCGCGAAGTCCTTCGCGAAGCTCGAAACCATACTGCCTGCGCCGGAATCCGCGCACGCGATCCGCGCGGCCATCGATGAGGCTCTGGAATGCAAGAAGACCGGCGAGGAAAAGACCATCCTTTTCGGGTTAACGGGCACGGGCTACTTCGATATGACGGCGTATCAGGCGTACAACGAAGGCACGATGACGGACTATATCCCGACGGACGCCGACCTGCAGCCCGGTTTCGACAGCCTGCCGAACGCGTAGCCGACAGGCTGGCCCGCGCGGCAAGCCCGACGCGGATGCAAGATAAATAGCGGCGCTATAACGAAAGGCGGCCAATCGTTTTGAGAGGCCGCCTTATCAATCGGATAGTTTCCACGGAACAGCTATGCTACAGATTGTTTTTTTCTTGTTCTTTTGTGATCAGACAGCCATTGTGCCCGATATTCATTGAGGCTTTCTTTATTAGCTCCTCCCGCATAATCCGGGTCGTCATTTTGCACAGGATCGTCCTGCCAACCGCAAATCGGGCAAATTTCGAAAAGACTGTCCTCGGGTAAAGTCGGAAACCCGCAACATACGCAGCTTTTATTCTTTTGATCCATATTTTACAACCTGCCTTTCCCAATAGTTGTAACCATCATCAGGCTTATACAAAGTTACTATTTCTCCGTTTTCTTTATAAATTAAAAAATCATTATTCTTTATATCATACTTAAATCTCAACCCGGATTCAGATATGAATTCTCTTATGTTCGTGTCAATATTTTTATCACGTAATACTATCGCTAATTTTTCATATTCGTTAATACTATTTACGCCATATTCCTTGCCATGGTCATCAAAGTGGCGTTTTCTGGTCAAGGCAGAGAAACCGTTAAGTGGATATTTTTTATTTTTAAAAGGTTTGATACTACTACCACCCCAACCCCCCATTTATTCATCCGCCTTATCATTACTTGCGTGACGATACGGGAGTGAAATCAATTTGGCATACCGAGACATAGTTTCAAAAGGCTCTCCGTAATTAATGACTGCTTCGGGTTGAATAATATCACACATAGCTTTATATCCGGCCATAAATTCGTATTCATCATCTTGAACCCCTATCGTAGATATTGCAACGATACAACCATTTTCGATACTTTCAAAACAAAAATCAAACGTATTTTCACCACCCCAAACAATCGTAGGTATAACAACAAGTTTGTTGAGTTGCCAATATGCAGCACACCACCTGTTGCGAAACGTGTTGTAAATTTGTAGCGGTTCCGGCATATCGGTATATAAACTAAACCCCGGAGACATCAACTGACTATACTGAGATAATTTCACTAACTGGCCATCAGGATTGTTCCAGACTTCATCAAATTTATAATCATCAAGAAAGAAATGAACCGTTTTCAATTTTTGCGTCGGCGAGGTTTCCTCCGTTTTTGTATTGCTAAATGCAATCAATTCAATATTTTCCAACAAAATATCTTGCGAGTAAACAAACGGCATTTCAAAATTCCCTGTCACAAACAGATTGTTTCGCAAAAATAATTCGTCATTTCGGTAATCGACACTTTTCATAATAATATTATATACGATGTATATAAAAATTACCATATAACGAAAGGCGGCCAATCGTTTTGAGAGGCCGCCTTTCGCGTATGATGAAAAGGAACTATATATATGTTACCCACTTTTCGGCGTTTTAAACATTTTTGAAGAAAAAAATCGAAAAAAGTTTTTGCATGCCCTCTATTCGCCGATAATTCTCGCGGCCTCGGCCTCGGGCAGCTCCTCCACCTGGCGAAGTTGACGCTTCATCACATTCGTGCGCGTACCGACGAGCGTATCGAGGTCCTTATCCGCCGAGCGAATCTTCTCCTGCGTCTTTTCAAGCGCTTCGGCAAATTTGTTAAATTCCGTCTTGACGGCGCCGAGCACCTTCCATACCTCGACCGAACGCTTCTCTATCGCGAGCGTCTTGAACCCCATTTGCAGGGCGTTCAAGAAGGCCGCGAGCGTCGTCGGCCCCGTCACCGTAATGCGGAAGTCGCGCTGCAGCGATTCGAACAGCGCCACATTCTGGACGATTTCCGCGTACAGCCCCTCGGTCGGCAGGAAGAGTATCGCGAACTCCGTCGTGCCGGGCGGGTCGATATACTTCGTATGAATATCCTTCGCGAAGCTGCGCACCCGCTGCGCAAGCGCCTTGCGCGCCGCTTCAATCATATCCTTATCCCCGTTTTCGTTCCCCTCAAGCAGGCGCTCGTAATCCTCTATCGGGAACTTTGAATCTATCGGCAGATAGACGAGGTCCTCATCGCTCTGCCCCGGCAGCCGTATCGCGAATTCGACGCGTTCCTGACTGCCAGCTTTCGTCGCCACGTTCTTCTCATACTGAGCGGGACTCAGCATATCTTCAAGAATACGCTCAAGCTGCACTTCTCCGAACATCCCGCGGTTTTTCACATTCAATAATGCTTTTTTCAGGCCACCGACATCCGAGGCGAGGGTCTTCATCTCACCGAGCCCCTGCTGCACATTGTTCAGGTGTTCGCTGACCGTCTTGAACGATTCGGTCAAGCGGGTCTCAAGGGTTTTCTGCAGCCGTTCATCGACCGTGCGGCGCATCTCGTCGAGCTTTTTTTCATTGCTTTCCTGCAACAGGCGTGTCTTTTCCTCCAGCGTCGTGCTGACCCGCTCGAGATTTTTCTGACTGCTCTCCTGCAACCGCTGTATGTTTTCCTCAAGCGTCCGGTTCACGCGTTCGAGGTTCTTCTGGTTGCTCTCCTGTATCGTCCCGAAACGCTCAAATAATATCCCCTGCATCTGGTCCGAAGAATTTTGCAGGCCCTCGCGCAGCGCCCGGTCGCTTCGCTGCAGCGCGTCGTCGAGCGGCGAGACATCATCTTTTTTTGATAGCTTCACAAGTACGACTATCAAAATCGCCAAAACCGCGACGAGCAACGTGACGAGCGATACAAACATAATCATTGCGCCCATTTCTGTACTATCTCCTTTATCTTCGCATAATCCCGCTCCGGATGCCGGCGCTCCGCCATCTCCGCAAGCGTTGCCGTCAGCGCGGCATAGGTATCCCGCATTGCCTTCCCGGCGTCTCCTGTCAGCGCATCCAAGGCCGCGAGATGATTCGCTATCGTCGCCGCATCGCCGCGTTCCGCAGGGCCCGTCAGCGCCGATACGGGATCCGTTTGCATAATATTCTGCGCATTCCCCGCGAAGAGCATCTTCCACGCGCCGGAAGCAAACCTTTCGCTCAGTCCGCATTCCCTGAGCAGCTTTTCCGCGTCATACGCGAGGCCGCAGACCAAGTTGCTCGCAAACACGCAGGCCGCATGATAGAGCGTCTTCGTTTCCGCCGCTATCCGCTCGACGCGTAGGCCGAGCGCCGTAATGAGCAGCTCTATCCTATTATACGCCTCGTCGCTCCCGTCATAGGTATAGTATGCGTCCGCAAGCCCCTGCCACGCCGTCTCGCGGTTCGCTATCGCGAGCGCGGGGTGCAGCGACCCGTAAAGATTTTCGTTTGACATCCCGAATAGCTCCGAAGTCAGGGAGCCGCTCATATGACAAAACAGTTTGCCGCGCGCTCCGGGCAGTTCTCTCAGCGCGTCCCATACCGGCGCGATGGCCCCGTCGGGGACGGTAAGGAAAATAACGTCGCTTGCGTCAAGAAAATCGCTTGATGAGGCGAATGCCCGCGAGCCCGTCAGGCCGGCCGCGTATTCCGCGGATGAAAAAGTCCGGCTCACATAGCCGGATACGGAGATTCCGCATAGGTCATGGTCGGACCCGGAGCCTCCGTTTATGCCCGAAGTCCCGGGCATCGCGCGCTTCTCCGCGATAAGCTTCCCGAATGAGCATCCGGCCTTACCCGCGCCGACAAACCCTATCCTCATTTGCTCCACCCCATGGTGACATTGTCGATAAGGCGCGTCCCGCCGATATTGACCGCGAGAGCGAGCAGCGCCCATTTCGTGCCATCCGTCACGGGCGACAGGTCAGACGCGTCAAGCAGCTCCGCGTATTCAAGCTCCGCGAGCGGCTCC
>JAITEX010000029.1 GCA_031281765.1 Eubacteriales Family XIII. Incertae Sedis bacterium
GATACCCCAGCCGCTCATAGAACCTGACCGCCGGATTGTCCTTTTGCACGGAAAGCGATGTCCGCGCGTATCCGTTTTCTCGCAAGACCGCAAACAACTTCTTCATCAGCTTTGTGCCAATGCCGCATCCTCTGAACTCCGGCAACACCGAGATGGCAAGCTCAGGCGTCCCAGCACCAATATGGCCGTAGCCCGCTATTATGCGCGTCCACGCCGCACCGACCACCTGACCGTTCTGCTTATCGGGGATGGTCGTTGTGAGTTTCCCGGATTCCTGTCTGAATATCATTTCAACCTCCATCTCCGGGTTGCGGGTTCTTTTGAACACGTTATGCAATAAGTATATTGTATCATGTTCATGTTCGAATCATTTCGATAGAAAGCATAATGAAAAGAGGCGCCTACGGCGCCTCTTTTCATTATGGCACCCCCGAGATGATTCGAACATCCGACGCACGGTTTAGGAAACCGACGCTCTATCCTCTGAGCTACGGGGGCATGGATATGGTAGGCGCGCAGCATTGTTTTGCGCCTGAATCATTATATCGAACTTCGCGGGTCCGCGCAATCCTCCGCTATGTGAACCATTCGGCCGGCAGCAGGTCGCGCGGAACGTATTCGCGTACGAGCGTGAGCAGGGGATTGTGTTCGTAGAGATACTGCGAGAATATGGAGCGGTCCATTGAGTGGACGACCCAGTTGTAGGCGTCCATGCTGATAAGGTAGGATGCCGGCAGCAGCAGGGCGAGCAGGACGAGCACGAGCAAGGTGGCTTGCGCGAGACCGAGGACCGCGCCCGCGAGCCCGTCAAGGCCGCCGACTATTCCACGGCGCCGATATTGTTTCGAGAACAAAACCGAAATAATCTGGAACAGGAGCTTGAGTATCACTATCAGCGTAAGGAAAGCGATAATTGAAAGCAGTATACCTGCTGTCTCTTCCGCGGCCTTTGCGGCGATACTTTCGGACGTATCTTCAATCGTATTCTTCAGCACTCCGGGAATGCTGTCATCGGACGTTTCCCCCTGAAATTGGACCGTGAGACCGGTCATAAGCTTGCCTGTTTTTTCGTATAGATGGTCGTAGACGGTGGTGTGCTCTACGAGGAGTTTTTGAAAGGGCTTTCGCAGGAAATAGGCGGCGGCTATCGCGAGCGCCCAACCGAAGGTGCTGAGTATCGAGCGAATAAACCCGTTCTTAAACCCGAGAAACAGGAAGAACAGAACTATAAGAGCAATGGCGGCGTCAATTATCATGCGGTACCTCAGAAAAAATCAAAAGCGTCGATCCCTGCTCGGCGGCAAACGGAAAGACTTGTCCGAAAGGATGTCCTTTTCGCGTTTTTCACGGCGTCCGAACCCCGGGCCCTCGTTTTCTTTGCGGTGGGGCCGGTCATCTTTGCTGGTAACGCCGTCCGACCCGTGCCGGCTAAGTCCGCTTGCGCTGCGGCTGCCTGCGTTGTCGATGTCGTGGCCGCCCGCGCCGCGCCCGATAGCGTCCCCGTGCTCATGCGTCCCCGGTATGATGCCGGACAGAACGGCTCCGATGACAAGCCAGAGAATGCCGAAAAGGAACTGTTTCGGGGTGACGCCAATCCACGCGGCAAGGCTTCCGAAGATGCCGAGCGCAGGAACGATAAGCGCGGTGACGATGTTGTGGTCATTCTTCGCGAAGAAGCCGTGCAGCAACATGGTGACGTTTACGGCCAGCAGGACGAAAGCTCCCATAAACCTCGATATGCCGATGAGCAGTGGCAACTGCGACGAGAGGGCGCAGAGCAAAAGCGTGAGGAGCGACACCATCAGTAAATTGATAAGCGGCACCCGCCTGCGCGGGTCCGGCTTTGCGTCGCGCCGCGCGAATATATGCTTCGGGAGAGCGCCGGCTCGTCCGAGCGCGAACAACAGGCGCGCCGCGGCGGACTGCCCCGCGGTCACTGCGAGCAGGCAGGCTATTATTATACCGGTCGAATACAGCACCATAAGCGTTTTGCCGCCCGCTTTCAGGGCAATATCGATCAGGGTCAAATCCGCAGTCTCCTGCGAATACCGCACGATGAGGCCGGAGACGTAGAGCTGCAGGAATATAAACAGGCCCGCGATGACGCAGGTGATGACGAAGGAGCGCGGAATAATATTTCTGTCGTGCTCGGCTTCGGCGGCAAGCGTGTTTGAGGAATCGAAGCCGAGGAAGGCGAGAAGCACGACGCCGCCTCCGAGGAACGCGCTGCCGAAGCCCGCGCCGGAGCCCTTGTACGGGACGGAGCTCACCACGTGGCCGACGCCCGCGCCTTTGCCCACGGCCAATACGCAGACGAGTATATAGATAATGGTGAACGCGATAACGATGCAGAGGCAGACAAGGCATACTTTGGCGGCTATGCGCGGCCCGATATAGTTCACCGCGAACGCGAATGCGGCGAATGCGATAATAACGAGCAGAAAGGGTACGCCCGATGTCTTGCTGATAAGCTGCGCGCTCAGTATCAGCGCGGTGACCGGGACGGACAGGTAGAACAGGAACAGCGCCCATGACGCCACAAATCCGGCGTTCCGGTGCGCCCCTTCCGCAATAAAATGATAGACTGACGCGCCGCCGGGGTAGGAGCGCGCAATTTTGATGAAATTGAACACGGTCAGCCCGACGGTGAGCGCGGCAAACCAAAACGCGGCTGCGGACGCTCCGTGCGCGGCCTTCACGATGTCGCTGTAAAGCAGGTACGGGATCGTCGGCATAATGAACGCGAGGTTCATCACGACGAGGTCGCGGAGCGAGAGGGGAACGCTCTCCGGCCGCTCCGGTCTGGCCGGTCTGTCCCGGTCGATTCTATAGTTTCGGGTTCTCATACTATCCCTTGTTTCATGCGCAATAACATTATATAAAAGCATATCGCCGGAACCTTTTATTGTCAAGGCGCATTGCCAATTAGGGGCAAGCTATGTTAGAATTTTATTCTATGTATAATGAACGCGAATCGTATATGCGAGAGGCGATTCTCGAAGCGAGGAAGGCCGGCGCGGCGGGGGATGTCCCTATCGGCGCCGTTATCGTAAAGGGCGGCGCTATTATAGCGCGCGGTTTCAACATGATAGAGGCTGAAGGCGACCCGACCGCGCACGCGGAGATGATTGCGATACGCGAAGCGGCGAAAACGCTTGGCAATATGCGGCTTATCGATTGCGAAATGTACGTGACGACCGAACCCTGCGCGATGTGCGCGGGCGCCTGTGTGCTTGCCCGTTTGGACGCGGTGTACGCAGGGACCGAGAGCCCGAAAAGCGGCGCGGCAGGCAGCGTGAACGATATATTATGCTCACCGTCGCTGAATCATCGCGTTCGGTATGAAGTCGGGATACTGAAGGAAGAATGCTCCGCCCTGCTGTCTGATTTTTTCAGGGAGCTGCGGGAAAAATGAAGGGAATTGACCGTAAATGAAGAAATCCGTCAAGAAAGCAGCCGTAGTACTAATATGCGCCGTCATGATTGCGTCGTTGGTAATACCTATTACCTATTCCTTTGCGGAGGTGGGCGTCTCCTCACCCGATGATGGGTCGGCGACGAAAGCCGCGACCACATTGGCCGGCCTTCCCGCGGATTCCGAAAATAAGGGCGCGACCCCGGGCAAGTTGACGCTCGTCAGCAATTTCCCCGATGAAAACGACGACCACGTGCCGGTGGATACGGTCGGTATCAAGCTGTTTTTTGACGGCGACGTGACGGCGGAAAGCGTGCGGCAGATCAACGGCGCGGACGGCATATTCAAATTCAGCGGCGCTAAAAACGAAAAACTCGAAACAAAAGCCTATTTCGATAAGAAAGACAGCGGCTACATCCTCGTGATTGCTACCAAGAAGGATGAAAAGGGTAATGACATCAGCCTCAATCCGGCAAGTGATTACAAGCTCGAAATATCCGGCAAACTGACGTCGGCGGACGGCAAGGTACTCGGCGAGGACAAGGTCATCAACTTTAAGACGGTCGATACGTCCGGTAATACGAAGGTCTATATGCTGCTCATGGTGCTGATGGTGGTCGGCATGGTCGGCATGACCTTTGTCTCGAACCGGCGCAAGGCGAAGGCGAAGGCGGAGGCCGAGAACGTAAAGGCAACCAATCCCTACAAGCTTGCGAGGGACAAGGGTATTCCGATACATGAGGCTATCAAGATAGTTGAGAAGGAAAAAGAGAAGCGGGATAAACGCCTGAAAGCGGCCGGTATCGATCCGAAGACGATAGCGGCGCCGAAGGATGAAGGGCCGAAGGGCCACCGCGTCAAGGGCCCGCGGTCGGTTGCGGATGGCGGCAGCGCCTACCGTACGGGGCGCAAGGCCATTGCGGAGAAAAAGGCAAAGGAGGAGGCCGCCCGGCGCGCGATGAATAAGTCGAACGCAAAGAAAAAGAAGGGCAAGGGCGGCAAAAAGAGGTAGATGAGGGCCTACGCAAAAGTCAATCTTTCGCTTGACATAACGGGCAAACTCGAAAACGGTTATCATACGCTGCGGTCTGTTATGCAGGCCGTAGACCTTTTTGATGAGGTTTTTGTGGAGTGCGGCGGCGGCCGCGCCGGCGGAGCCGGCGCGCGCATATCGGTAGATATGCGCCCGGCCGGGGCCGTGATTCCGGAGA
>JAITEX010000133.1 GCA_031281765.1 Eubacteriales Family XIII. Incertae Sedis bacterium
AACGAGCCGTTCGAAAAGCTTACCGGCGTACTCGCGGGCGGCCTGCTCATCTATATTGCCGGTGTTGTCGACGACATCTTCACGATGAAGCCGTTCGTCAAGCTGCTCTGCCAGATCGGCTGCGCGTCCGTCACCTTCGCGCTCGGCGTCAGGATACCCGCGTTCGCCATTATCGGCCTGGAATTTTCCGCCGGATCATTCTGGGGCGTCACATTCAGCTATATCGTGACTGTGGTCTGGATCATCGCCATCACGAATATGGTGAACCTCGTCGACGGGCTCGACGGACTCGCCGCGGGCGTTTCCGTCATCGCAACGCTCGCCATCGCCTACTCAGCCTATATCCACGGGCAGTATACGGTCACTCTCGCCATGCTCGCCGTTGCGGGCGGCGCGGCCGGCTTCCTGCCGTATAATTTCTTCCCGGCCAAAACCTTTATGGGTGACAGCGGCTCCCTCTTCCTCGGCTTTATGATAGGGTCTATCTCAATCATCGGGCCAACGAAGGGCGCGACCATTATCGCGTCCGTCATTCCGCTGTTCGTACTCGGCGTACCGATTTTCGATACCGTCTTTGCCATTTTCCGCCGTCGGGCTCGCGGCGGCTCCATTATGGCGGCGGACAAGGACCACCTGCACCATCAGCTCTCCTATATCGGCATGGGGCAGCGCCGTTCCGTCCTTATGATTTACGGCATCAGCGCCGTTATGGGTATCGCCGCCATCATCTTCTCGCGGCGGCTCTACCTCGAAGCGATATTCCTCTTCCTTACCGCGGTCCTCTTCCTCGTCGTCCTTATCTGGGGCTGGCGGTCACGCGGCCGCAAATAACGTTCCCCCTAGTGATCCGCCCCTGTTTTCGAAATTTTCATTCTTTTGTTGTTTGAAATTCGCAGCCGATAGGAGTACAATAGAATACAATTATTTTTTATGCTATGAAAACTATTTATTGAGGATGAAAACGAAAAGGTATGTTTGCCGGTAGCGCAAAATTGAATACGCAAATCAAAGTGGCCCTCGCGGGCGGCGCGGCGATAACAGCGCTTGCGCTCCTGCTGTCCCTGCCCCTTATCGGCTCGAGCGCGTATTTCGCGGCCGGGCTTGCGGCCGGCATCGCCGGCGGCGCGCTGTGCGTCTTTTTAATGAAACAGTTCCTTGAACTTGCCGCGAGCCGGCGCAAAGCCGCGCTTTCGTTTGTCGGCTTCATACTGCGCGCGGCCATCTTTGGCGGCGTATTTTATTCCTCGCTGTACTTCGGCGGCTATGTGGCCGGCTGCGGCTGCGCCATAGCTTTTGTCGCGCCTTACGCGGGCGCCGCCACGTCGCCGTATCTGCAGCGGCTTGCGGCTAAGGTTGCCGGCATCCCTCAGCCGCCGCGCGCGGTCTATGCGGAGTGCTTCCGTGACGAGGCCGGCCGGCGCCGTCACGTCTTTATCAAAAATTTTGATATGGTAAGCTACCATGGCGGGCGCAAATATATTACGCACCGCTCGTTCCGCAGATTCGGGACGGCCGGCGCGGCGGGGCCGCAAGGAAAGGGGGCCGATTTCCGTGCATGATGTGAATAATATCGGCCCGCGCATTATTCTTGAATTTGATTCGGGGCCGCTGAAGGGGCTCTATATCACGGAAACCGTGTTCTGGACGATTGCTGTCGCGATTGCCCTCATCATCTTTACGTTCGTATCCACGCGCAAATTGGAGCGCTATCCGAAGGGCATCCAGGCTTTTGCGGAATTCATCGTGGAGCTTGTCTACAAGTATGTGAAGGATACGATGGGCCCGCGCAATCTGGCATTCGCGCCCTTTATCGGGACGCTTTTCCTGTTCCTGATCGTCGGCAACGCCCTCGGCCTGCTCGGCATACGTCCCATAACGGCCGATTTGAACACGACGTTTGCGATGGCGGGCATGGTGTTCTTCCTCATACAGTACAACGCGATACGCTCGGGCGGCATCAAGCATTATTTCAAACACTTCGCGGAGCCCTATTCGTTTATGGTCCCCATCAAGGTCCTCGAGGAATTCACCTTCCCGGTCAGCCTGAGCTTCCGTATTTTCGGAAACATCCTTGCCGGCGTCATCGTGATGGGGCTTGTATTCTCGGGACTCGGCTATCTGTCGGAACATATAGCGCATCTGCCTATCCCGCTCTTTGAGACGGTGATTCCGCTGCCGCTGAATCTATTTTTCGACATATTTGAACCGTTATTGCAGGCATTCGTATTTTCCATGCTCACAATGGCCTTTATCGCACGGGCCATCGTGTCGCACGACGATATATGATACGTAGAACTTAAGAAAAACAGGAGGTAATAATTATGCAGGGAATTTCATCAGAGGCGTTCGTACTCGGTATGTCGGCTCTCGGAGCCGGAATCGTTATGATTGCCGCGCTCGGTATCGGGATAGGCCAGGGCCTCGCGACCGCCAAGGCTGTCGAGAGCATTGCGCGGCAGCCCGAAGCAAAGAGCGACATCACATCGACGATGTTCATCGGCCTCGCCATGACGGAGACGTCATCGATATTCGCGCTGATCGTCGCCATTATACTGACGTTCGCGAACCCGCTCGTCGGCAAGCTCTGAGGCGCTTTGCCCGGGAATGGCAACGCGGTATAAACAGAGCAGGGTAAGAGGCTTATGATAGAACTACTGGCGGTAAAATACACCCCTATCATATCGTTCAATTGGTCGATGCTCATGGTGTTTATCACCTTCCTCGTCCTCTTCTTCATCATGAAGAAATTCTTCTTTGAGAAGATACACAACTTTATGGAAGAGCGCGAGAACAAGGTGAAGACGTCCTTTGAGAACGCCGACGCGGCAAACGAGGCCGCCGAAAGACGGCTGAGAGAGTATAATGAAAAACTGAAGGGCGCGGATACAGAGCGGCGCGAGATACTTTCCGACGCGAAAAATTCCGCTGACGAAAACGCGCGTGAGATCATCGCGCGCGCGGAAAAAAACGCCGCCCGTATCATCACGCAGGCCGAACAGGAGATAGAGCGGGAAAAAGCGCGCGCATTAGCCGATATGCGGGAACAGATAGCGATGCTTTCGCTGTACGCGGCCGAGAAAATCATCGGGAAGAATTTAAGCGCTGACGATCAGACGGCCATTATCGATACGGTCATCGAAGAGGCGTCGGAGATGAGATGGAAAATCTGACGGTAAACTCGGTCTACGGCCGGGGCCTCTTTGAAGCCGCGGACGAAACGGGCCATATTGAAGTAATCAGCGAAAGTATCGGGGAACTTGAGCAGGTATTCATGGCAAATCCTGCGCTGTTCGATTTGCTGCGCGTACCGACGATAGAAGCGGAGGAACGCAAACGCATCGCCGCAGAGGTATTCTCCGGAAAGATACCGGATGAACTGCTGAACTTCCTGCGCATCCTTATCGACAAGCGGCGGCTCGGCAGTTTCTTCGGCATCGCGCGCACCTATGAGAAGCTCGTGGAGGAACGCAACGGCGTGACGAGCGGACGGCTTGTGACCGCCGCCGCTATTCCGCCGGACCGGATCGCGAAACTCGAAAACGAAACGGGACGGCTGCTCGGCAAAAACGTAAAGCTGAAGGGAGAAACGGATCCGTCCCTCCTCGGCGGCTGCCGCATCTACGTCGACGGGAAACTGATAGACGCAAGCCTGAAAACAAGATTGGATAAACTGAAAGAGACATTGTTATGAACCTGAAACCGGAAGAAATCAGCGCTGTTATACGGGAACAAATCAAGAACTATACGTCCGAAATAAATATTTCGGATTTTGGCACGGTCATACAGGTCGGCGACGGCATAGCGCGCGTATTCGGCCTGCAGAACTGCATGGCGGGCGAACTGCTCGAATTCCCGGACGACACCTATGGTATGGCGCTGAACCTCGAAGAGGAAAATGTCGGCGTCGTCATCCTCGGCCCGGACCGCCATATCCGCGAGGGGGACATCGTAAAGCCGACCGGCCGCGTCACGGAGGTACCCGTCGGGGATCATCTGATAGGCCGCGTCGTGAACGCCCTCGGCCAGCCGCTCGACGGTAACGGCCCGATAGATTCAAAGGAGACGCGCCCCGTGGAATACCCGGCGCCCGGCGTCCTGCAGCGCAAGTCCGTCATGGAGCCTCTGCAGACGGGCATCAAGGCCATCGATTCCATGATACCCATCGGCAAGGGGCAGCGCGAACTTATTATCGGCGACCGGCAAACGGGCAAGACGGCCATCGCGGTGGATACGATACTGAACCAGGCTGACAAGGACGTTATCTGCATCTACGTGGCCATCGGGCAGAAGAAGTCCACGGTGGCCCAGATGGTGCAGCAGCTTGCGGATAAGGGCGCGATGAAATACACCATCGTCGTCTCCGCTACCGCGAGCGAGGTCGCGCCGCTGCAGTATATCGCGCCCTATGCGGGAACCGCGATGGGGGAATACTTCATGTACCGCGGCAAACACGTCCTCATTATTTACGACGACCTGTCGAAACACGCGGTCGCCTACCGAGCCATGTCGCTGCTGCTGCGCAGGCCACCGGGGCGGGAAGCCTATCCCGGCGATATATTCTACCTGCACAGCCGCCTGCTCGAACGCGCGGCAAAGCTCTCGGACGAACTCGGCGGCGGGTCCATTACGGCCCTGCCCATTATTGAAACACAGGCCGGAGACGTATCGGCCTATATACCGACCAACGTGATTTCTATCACCGACGGCCAGATATTCCTCGAGACGGACCTGTTCTTCTCAGGTCAGCGACCGGCGGTGAACGCGGGCATATCCGTATCCCGCGTCGGCGGCAACGCGCAAATCAAGGCGATGAAAAAGGTTGCGGGAACCATCAAACTCGCGCTCGCCCAATACCGTGAGCTCGCGAACTTCTCGCAATTCGGCTCGGATATAGACAAGGAGACGAAGGCGCGGCTCGACCACGGCCTCATATTGATGGAAACCATCAAGCAGCGGCAATACAGCCCGGTACCCGTGGAACATCAGGTCATGCT
>JAITEX010000146.1 GCA_031281765.1 Eubacteriales Family XIII. Incertae Sedis bacterium
GGCGAATCCTGGCTCGCGGGCGTATAGGTATGCGCACCGAGGGTCAGCGAATCTTCCACGATGATATATTTCCCGTCCGGGAAAGGTTTCTCAATGATGTCGGCAATCTGTGACAAGCCGGAAATGGTGAAACTGCTGTTTGGTACGTCCTTTCCGTCATTGCTGCCGCCATCGTAGACCAAGTGGAATACCGCCGAATATGAGCCTCCGATAGCCGTATTCGGCATCATGGCGCCCGCCGCATTCAGAAAGGCCTTGCCCGTAAGCAGGCTGCCCTCATTGCGCTTGTAGCGCACCGTATAGGATGTGACCGAGTCGGTATCCGAGGTGATATTTGTCAGCTGTGAGACGTTGCCGTCTTCAAGGTCCCCCTCTTGCAGGATATATTCGGAACCGGACGCCGATCCACCCGGACCCGTTATCTCCACAAGCCTATAGTCCACGCCCGACGGTATATCATCAAAGGTAATACTGCCGTTTTCGTCCGACACGCCGGTTGCAATGACCTTGTCATCGGCATCCTTCAGCGCAAATTGCGCCGCTGCCGCCACTTCCCAGTCCTGACCGTCGGAACTTATTGTCAGTGAGTGGTATCGCCGGAGCGTATAGACATGTATGCTGATTCGGCCCGCAGGCGGCAGCTGCCGCCACCCGAGTGATATATCGGCTGCGGCAGGTGAAACCTGCACCGGATCGGATGATGTCACGGGCTTATAGGTCAGCGACGCCGTATTGCGTACCGCCACCGCAGTTTTGCCCGTAAAGACGCTGTCCGGAGCGTTGCTGTCATAATATTTCGTATACGCGTTCTTGTCCCACTTCACCGTCACATCGAATTCATACGAAGCGTCTATCTTCGCAGCATTTGCGACATTCGGAATATCGAATGAGAAAGTGGTATCGTCGCCGATTTTTACCGGCGTCTGGTTTCCAGTGGGCGTCGATGACGCAATGACGTTTCCGTCCGTGGCATCCTTCACCACTATGGATACGGGTTTTTGGTTTGCGCCGTTCAGATAGCCGCTCAGCTTGTCCGTAATGGTCATCTTGTCCATAAATATCCGGCCGGAATTGTCCCTGCCCGTAGTCTTCACCGCAAGGCGATAGGTGGCAGTATAGGTCGAATCATTGTTTGCGGCGACGGAGCTGTAGCTGCGATCCTGCAAGTCGGTAAACACGGGCTTGACCGACGACGTGACGCTCTTTGAAATAGTAATATTCTCGTTCGTATTCCAGACTAAGGTGACGGGATCCGCTGTCGCGCCCGTGCTATCCGTACTATCCACACCGCTGCCCTTTATGGCGGAATAGCTGCCTGCGCTGCCGGTAGCTTCAAACAGCTTCGCGTTTACCGTAAGCGAAGTATCGTCAGGAGTAACGCCGTTTGAATAACGAAACTTAACCGTAATGATGGATGCTTGTTCTTTGCTCCAGATAAGCAGATAATTCCTTTTGCCTGCGAGACTGCCGAATTCCGCCGGCAGCGGCTCAGCCGCAGCTCCGATATGGGAGTCATCCACCGTATAAGCTGATGGCAGGGTAACACGGTAGTCTCCCTTAGAGGGATCGGGTACGGGGATGGCAAGGACAGCGGCATTGGCGGAGTTTTTCGTGTATACAAAGCGCATTTCCGCTTCCTGGCCCGTCAGCATTCCGGTCTTATCGTCCGTAGTCGTTCCACCCGACATAAGCTGCGTATGGAGCGTATTTGTACCGGTCTGCAACCCGACGGAATGTTCATTTGCCGTCACTAACGATGCCGATCCTGTCGTAAAGATAATGACAAACGCAAGCAAGATCGCAATCCTTCTATTGAGCCTTTTCATTTATTACCTCCCTCTGGTAAACCTTCTATTGCCGCAAAGAGTAATAGATGTCGCATGATACATTTAAATCTATGTGAAATTAATCAGTGATTTTGCATCTCTGTGGTTCCGCATATATTGTGAAACTACACATTAAAAAGAAAGGCTTATGACGTAATATTTATGCCTCATAAGCAAAAAAACGGCTCCGGATTTCTCTGGAGCCGTTTTTTCACGTTATTCTGTTTCTCCATGATGGATGGCTCTACGAGCCTGAGTTTGCGTCCTTATATTCTTTTTTGTATTTTTCAAATTCGCTGTCCGTCTTCGCGAAATTATGCGTACCGTCTAAGGCCGGTTTCAGCACATAGTACAGATACTCATTCGTATCTGGCCAGAGGGCGCCCTTGATGGACGAAATGCTCGGGGAGCAAATCGGGCCCGGCGGAAGCCCCTTGTGCAGATAGGTGTTGTACGGCGACTCGACCTTCAAATCGTCATAGGTCAGGTTTTTCTTCACTTCGGGAAGCGCATACTGGACGGTCGCGTCGATCTGCAGCTTCATATCTTTCTTCAGACGATTGTAGATGACGCGCGCTATGACGGATTTTTCCGCTTCAACGCTCGTCTCGCGTTCTATCATGGACGCTATCGTAACGATTTCATATACCGTGCAATTGTCCTTTTTCGCCTGATCAGAGAACTCCTGCGTAAATTCCTTATCGAACTGTTTCAGCATGACATCTATGGCGTCGTGCGCGGTTGCCTGCTTGTACACCTCGTAGGTCTTCGGGTAGAGAAAGCCTTCAAGCCGGTTTTCGCTGCCGGCCGGCGTATCCTCGAGGAATTTGTAGTCAAAAACGCCGTTTTTCACCTCGTTCATCAGTTCCTCTTCCGTCGCGAGGCCGGTTTCGGCAAGTATTTTTATCGTCTGCTTTGTCGTCAGGCCCTCGGGTATCGTGAACTTGATGATATTCGTATTTTGCGTGCCGCCGATCAAAAGCTGCATCATGCTATCCATGGACATGGATTTCGATAATTCATAGATGCCCTCGCGGTACCGGCCGTCGTTTCCGGCAAACTTCGAATGTATCTTGAAGAACATGGCGTTGCGCGTCAAACCCTTATCTTCGAGGGCGTTTGCAATATCGTCCGTCGTAGCGCCCTTTTCTATCGTAAATTCGACCAACTCGACGCTTTTCGGATCCACAGGCGTCAACGACGTCTTGTAGGAACCGTACATCACATAGCCGACGATCCCGATAATGAAAAGGACGATGAGTACGACCATCGGGGCAATCCACCACCGGCCTCTTTTTTCGCGGTAGCGATCATCCCCGTATTCGCCGTCATACTCATCATCATAGTAGTCGTCATAATAATAATCGTCGTCGTAGTCGCCCTCATAGGCGTCATACGCGGCTTCGTCGTAATAGTCATCCTGCTTTTTCTGCGTCTTCCGGCGCCACGAACGCTCCGGCGCGGAAGATTCCGTCTCCGGCGCCCGCCCGTACCGTTTGTTCGCCTTGAATTCGGCGTAGGAAAATCGTTTATCCGCCGCCATTATGCCCTACCGAGATACTCTCCCGAGCGCGTATCTATCTTTATCACTTCGCCTTCTTCTATAAAAATCGGCACCTGCACCGTTGCGCCCGTTTCGACCGTAGCGGCTTTCGTGACATTTGTCGCCGTATCGCCCTTGACGCCGGGTTCCGTCTCGGTAATCTTCAGCTCCACAAAATTCGGGGCTTCAACGAGAAAGGCGCTGTCGTTGTAGAACTTGATGGCCGCGTTATCATTCTCACGCAACCACTGCATCGCGTCCTCGACCTGGTCCGCCATCAGCGGCACCTGTTCGAAGGTGTCTTCGTCCATAAAGTAATACAGTTCGCCGTCGTTATAGAGGTACTGCATACTCTTCGTCTCGATATGGGCTTTCGGGAATTTATCGTTGGGGTTGAACGCTTCCTCACGAATCGTCCCGTTCAAAATATTCTTGTATTTCGTGCGAACAAAGGCGCTGCCCTTGCCGGGTTTCACGTGCTGAAAGTCGAGAATCACATAGGGTTCGCCATTGATTTCGAAGGTCATGCCTTTTCTGAATTCGCCTGCTGATAACATATTGTCTCCTTACTAAAACACTGTCTGTGCGCGGCTCGTCTCTCCGCGCCGGAAATAATTATACCATACTAATTTGAAGTCTTGACCGCTTCCCCGATGATTTCATAGACGTCATTCACCATAAGCGTGAAACGTATTTCAGCCTGCAGGTATTCCGCCGCGAGCGGGTCACGCATCAGTATCTGCGAGAGGTTCTGCATCTGTCCGATATATTCCGGCCCGATTTCCTCGCCGTTTATCTGCCGTTTCTGCATTTCGAACTGCTTCTCGTGAAGATCGTTTATCGCGGCGGACAGTTCCTCATTCCCGGACGCCCGCTCCTTCATCTCGATATAGCTGCGGTATTCCTCGCTCTGCATAAGCGCTTCCGCGAGTTCCCTCGCCTTATCATGTACGTTGACCATAGTGTCCCTTTCCGGAGCGGATTACGCGTCCATCAGTATTGTCAGTATCACGGGGTTGCGCCGCGTCTTCTCAAAGACGGCCCGTCTCAGCACGTCCTTTACGCCGTTCTTCATCGTCGCATAATCGGTTTTCTTGTTTGACCGCTCCATATCGTACAGGGCGTTTGCGGCGATGCGCCGCAGATCATCTATCAAATCCTCGTTGTCGCGTACATAGATGAACCCGCGCGTGATGATTTCGGGGCCTGAAATCACGCGCCGCGTCGCGGAATCGAGGGTCGCTGTCACAATAATAAGGCCGGATTCGGAAAGCTGCTTGCGGTCGCGTAGCACGATGGTCCCGATGTCGCCGACGCCGAGGCCGTCCACAAAGACGGGGTCCGCCTCGATTTTCTCGTCCGTAATGCGCATAGCGTCACCGTCCGTCGCGAGCACAAACCCGTTTTC
>JAITEX010000163.1 GCA_031281765.1 Eubacteriales Family XIII. Incertae Sedis bacterium
TGCCGTGGGAGCGCACGGACAAGGCGGAATTGCTGTCCGCAGCAGAGTGGTAAAGGAAAAAATTTGACGCAAAGACAGCGGCGTCGGGGAAAACGGAACAATAGACATATGTCAAGAAGAATACTTGACTGAGGAAAGGCATAACAATGGGTTTTATGGAGAAGATACTTCCCGACCTGAACAAACGGGAAGTGAACAAAATATCAAAGATCGCAGACCGCGTCATGGCGTACGAGGACGAAATCCAGGCGTTGACCGACGAGCAGCTGCGCGAAAAGACCGCGGAATTTAAATTGCGCGTACAGGAAGGGGCGGAACTCGACGATATTCTGCCGGAAGCGTTCGCCGTGTGCCGCGAGGCCGCGTGGCGCAGCCTCGGCATGAAGCATTTTTATGTGCAGGTCATCGGCGGCATCGCCCTCCATCAGGGGCGCATTGCGGAGATGAAAACCGGCGAAGGGAAAACGTTAGTCGCGACGCTTGCCGCCTATCTGAACGCGCTGTCCGGCAAGGGCGTACACGTCGTCACGGTCAACGATTACTTAGCCAAGCGCGATATGGAGTGGATGGGCAAGCTCTATACCTTCCTCGGCCTTGAGGTCGGCTGCGTCATACACGGTATCACATCCGGGGAACGCAAGGCATCCTACCGCGCGGACATCACCTATGGCACGAACAACGAATTTGGTTTCGATTACCTGCGCGACAATATGGTCATCTACGAAGAGGAACTGATGCAGCGCGACCTGAATTTCGCGATTGTCGACGAAGTGGACAGCATCCTTATCGACGAGGCGCGGACGCCGCTCATTATTTCGGGCGCGGGCGACAAATCGACGGATATGTACCAGACGGCGGACCGGTTCGTCGCGGGCCTGCGTAAGGGCGAGGACGACGATTATACGGTGAACGAGAAGGACAAGACCGTGTCGCTGACGGAAGCCGGCATCCTCAAGATAGAAAAACATTTCGGCATCGAAAACTTTTCCGACCCCGAGAATATGGAATTGAACCATCATATCCATCAGGCTTTGAAGGCGCGTAATATTATGCAGCGCGACGTGGACTACGTCATCAAGGACGGGGAAATCATCATTGTCGACGAGTTTACGGGCCGCCTTATGTTCGGACGTCGGTACAGCGAGGGGCTGCATCAGGCTATCGAGGCGAAGGAGAACCTGAAAGTCAAACAGGAATCAAAGACGCTTGCGACCATCACGATCCAAAATTATTTCCGTATGTACGGGAAGCTCGCGGGCATGACGGGTACGGCCAAGACCGAGGAATCGGAATTTCTCGATATTTACAATATGAACGTCGTCGAGATACCGACAAACAAGCCGGTGGTCAGGGACGACATGCAGGATTCAATTTACTCGACGGAACGCGGCAAGTTCTCCGCAATAGTGGAAGACATCGTGGAAACATACAAGACGGGCCAGCCCGTCCTCGTCGGCACCATCTCCATCGAAAAGTCGGAGGCCATCAGCGACCTGCTCACGAAGCGCGGCGTCAAGCATAATGTTTTGAACGCGAAGCAGCACGAGAAGGAGGCGCAGATCGTTGCCGAAGCCGGTCGGCTCGGCATGGTCACGATAGCGACAAACATGGCCGGCCGCGGCACCGATATTATTCTCGGCGGAAACCCGGATTTCGAGGCGAAACACGAGATGAAAAAGAGCGGGCTTTCGGATGAGATGATTTCGCTTGCGTCGAGCTTCGTCCCGCTGAATACGGACGAGGAACGAAACGCGCGCGAAATGTATACGCGGCTGAATACGAAGTACAAGGAAGAACGCGCGGAAGAGCAGCGCAAGGTCGTGGAACTCGGCGGCCTGCATATCATAGGCTCCGAGCGGCATGAATCGCGGCGTATCGACAACCAGTTGCGCGGCCGGTCCGGGCGCCAGGGCGACCCGGGTAGCACGCAGTTCTTCATTTCAATGGAAGATGAACTCCTGCGCCTGTTCGGCGGGGAGCGTATGCAGTCGATAGTCGAACGGCTTGGCGTGGAAGAGGGGCAACCCATTGAGGCCGGTATGCTGACGCGTTCCATCGAAAACGCGCAGAAGAAAGTCGAAGGGCGCAATTTCTCGACGCGGAAATACGTGCTCCAATACGATAACGTCATGAACAAGCAGCGCGAAATTATCTACGGGGACCGCCGCCGCGTACTTATCGGCGAGGATATGAAAGACCGTATCCTCGCGATGTGCGAAGATCTGGTGGATGAAGCGGTGAACAATGCCGTAATGGGTTCGAAGTATGCGGAGGATTGGGACTTCGAAAACCTCGGGCGCGCTATCAGGAATCTGTGCCGCGCCTTCCCGGGATTGAAATATACAGCGGAGGAAACGGAAAGCCTGACACCCGGGATGTTGAAAGAGGACATCTACGGTGAGCTGAACAAGATATACGAAGCGAAAGAGGAAGAGATTTCGTCGCCGATCATGCGGGACCTTGAACGCATGGTGCTTTTGCGCGTTATCGACAGTAAGTGGATGGATCATATCGACGCGATGGACCAGCTGCGTTCGGGCATAGGGCTTCGCGCCATTGGGCAGCAGGACCCGGCCACGGCCTATGCGCAGGAAGGCTTTGATATGTTCGAGCTGATGACGCAATCCATCAAAGAGGATACGGTCGCGTTCTGCTTCAATGCGACGGTCGAAACGAAAACGGAACGCAAGCAGGTGCTAAAGGGCGACAAAGAGGTAAAGGACGACGACGTGGGGCATTATCTCGGCGAATCGGCGTCGGGGCTCTTCGGCGGGGAAGGGCCCGCGGAGACAGCGGTTCCCGAACGCGAACAGCGGCAGGAAACCGTACGCCGCGATGGCGCGAAGATCGGCCGGAACGATCCCTGCCCCTGCGGAAGCGGAAAGAAGTACAAGAATTGTTGCGGGAAAAACGCGTAAATGGAAAGAAGATTTTGTCAATAAAGTTTATATGTTGGAATTAGATCAAATAAAATATGAATTGGATGACGCAAGGGCGGCGCTGAACGAACTGAAGGCGGCGCTCGGTTATGACGCGCTCGCGGAGCGGCTCGCGTCTATTACCGCCGAGAGTGAGCGCGAGGGTTTCTGGGATGACCACGAAGCCGCCCAGAAACTGCTGAAAGAGCGCAAAGTCGTCGAAGATAAGAAAACCGGCTATGACCGTCTCGAAACGGCGTTTGCTGACATCGAGGTGATGATAGAGCTTGCGGAGGAAGAGGATGACGCTTCGCTCGCGCCGGACATCCAGGCGGACTACGACACATGGAAAGCTGACATTGACGCACTGCGTGTCCGGGTGCTGCTCGACGGCGAGTATGACCTGAACAACTGCTATGTCGAAATCAACGCGGGGGCGGGCGGCACAGACGCGCAGGACTGGGCGGAAATGCTGCTGCGTATGTATTTAAGATGGGCCGAGCGCCGCGGGTACAAGACGAAGATGCTCGATTTGCAGGACGATACGGTCGCCGGCATCAAGAGCGCGCGGTTTTCGGTCGAGGGCGAGTATGCCTACGGCTATCTGAAAAACGAACAGGGCGTACACCGCATCGTCCGGATCTCCCCGTTTGACAGCTCGGCGCGCCGGCATACCTCGTTTGCGTCGGTGGCCGTGACCCCGGAGATAGACGATGATATCAATATAGAGATAGACCCCGACGATATCCGTATCGATACCTACCGGTCGAGCGGAGCGGGCGGCCAGCACGTCAACAAGACGGACAGCGCCATACGCATTACGCACCTGCCGACGAATATCGTCGTCACCTGCCAAAACGAACGCTCGCAGCATCAGAACCGCGACGTCGCAATGAAGGCTTTGAAATCGAAACTCTATGAGCTTGCGCGGCGGGAGCAGAAAGAGAACTTGGACGAGCTGAAAGGCGATTACGGGCAGATAGCGTGGGGTAGCCAGATACGTTCCTATGTGTTCCACCCCTATTCACTCGTAAAGGACCACCGGACAAACGCCGAAAACGGAAACGTGCAGGCCGTGATGGATGGCGACATAGACATCTTCATAAATGAAAAGCTGAAACAGAAAGATGAGTCCCGATAAATTGCCTCAGAATATAGATACGGCGCTGTTTGATTTTGACGGCACCATTATGAATACGAACGACGTAATACTTGCATCGTGGCGGCATGCTTTCAAAGAATTGCTCGGCGCCGAACCTGATGAAAAAGCTGTGCTTGACACATTCGGAGAGCCGATAGACGATTGCGTGTCAAAACTTTTCCCTGACAGCGATCCCGAAGAAGTAAAGCGCGTATATCGCGACTATCAGTTTGCTCACTACGAGGAAAAGATACATCTCTTTCCGGGAATATATGAGCTGATGGAGACTCTGCACAATGCAGGCATACGAACCGGCGTCGTGACAAACCGCCTGCGGAACTCAACGGTGCGCGGGCTTGAACTCTTTGGTCTTGACGCCTTTATCGACATAGTTGTCGCTTTCGACGACGCGGAAGAGGAAAACCTGAACGCAAAACCCGAGCCGGACGCGGTACTGTACGCGGTGGAGAAGCTCGGCTCAAGACCCGAAAGAAGCCTGCTTGTCGGCGACACGCTGAATGATATTATCAGCGGCAACCGCGCGGGCGTGACGACGGTACGGGTCGCGTGGGCCATAGCCGAAGACGGCGCGCATGATACGGAAGCGGATGAAGCCGCTCCGGACTTCTTGATTCATAAGTCAAGCGAATTGCTTGATATTATAGGTATGACAAGGAAGGGAGATGGGAACTTCAAAAAAGAATAATCGGTATAGGAAACAGGATTTTTGGAGGAAACATATCATGGGAAAGACACTACTTATTCTGGGCGTGGGCGCTCAGGGCTCGACCGTCGCGAAACGCATGGACGAAGAACCGGGTGTAGAAAAAATCATATGCGCGGACTTTGACGAAAAAGCTGTAGCGTCGATAGTCGGGGAACTGACGAAGGCCGTCGGCGCGAAGGTAGACGCGTCGGACAAAGGCAGCATTATAGCCGCCGCGCGCGGCGCTGACCTTATCGTAAACGGGTTGCCGCTCAGGTGGCATGGAAATGTCCTTGACGCCGCTCTCGAGGTCGGCGCGGACTACCAGGACTTCGCGGCGACGGACGCGCTTGCCGAAGATTGGATAGACAGCATTCGCGTACTCTATGACGTATACGGGCCGAAGTTCGCCGCGGCCGGGCATACGGCCGTCATCGGCACGGGTTCCGCGCCGGGCCTGATCTGCGCCGCGACGCGGAGAGCCGTCCGTGAACTCGACAGCTGCGATACGATTTACAATATTGTCTATGAGGGCGTTGAAGCAAAGCGCTTCCTGCCGTTCTGGTGGTCGCCGGTGACGGCGCTTTCCGATATGAGCGAAGAAGCGTATGCCGTCGTGGATGGCGAGCTTGTACGGACGCCGGCTTTCGGCCTGCCGATACAGCGCGAATACGGCTATATGGGCACGGGCCCCGTGACACTCGGTGAACATTGCCATGACGAGCCCGTACATTATTGGTTCAACAGGGACGCCTGGTTCAAGGGAGCGAAGAATATCTGGTTCAAATATGGTGGGGCGGGATTTGAATTTGCGAAACCGCTCTACCGCGCGGGCCTGCTATCAAAGACGCCGGAGCGGATAGGCGACGTCAGCGTCGCGCCTTTTGACGTCGTGTTGGCCCATGTGCCGCCGGCGCCGAAGTACCACGATGAAATCAAGGAGATACTTGACGAGGGCCTCGTGTCGGATACGGGCTGTATGGTCGTTGAAGCCTCCGGCAAAAAGGACGGCAGGGACGTACTCGTTACCGTCCATGTGATGGCGCCGGGGCTTGAAGATTCGTTCAAACTTTCGGGCCTTACCGCGGAGATGTATCTGACGGGTCAGGGCGGCGCGCTGTTTACAAAGATGTTTGTAACGGATATGTTTACGCAGCGGGGTCTTATCAGCTCGGATATGCTGACGGACGAACAGGTGGACTATTATTTCGAGGAAGCCGCGAAGCTCGGCATTACGCTCGAAATAAGTGTCAAGTAGAAATTTTGATGCAATACTGAAGATGGCATGAGTGGCGCCGGAGAATGACGACAATGGAAGATAACATGAGGCCGATGAAGCCGGTCGGCAGGTACAAAACAGCATATACTATCCCGAACAGGGATGTGGACTTCATGAAGCGGCTGCGTCCCGGCGCCATGTTCGGCTATTTTCAGGATATTGCAAGCCTTCACTCCGAAAACATCGGGACGGGCGTAGCGCGTCTCGCAAACGATTTCGGCGTCGCGTGGGTGCTGATGCGTATGCGCGTAGACATTCTGCGGACGCCGATGCTCTATGAGGAAATCACGCTCGCGACCTGGCCGATGGTGGACAGCAGGATTCTCTACGACAGGGATTTTACGCTTGCGGACGCGTCCGGCGAGGTCATTGTGCGCGGCTCGTCCGCGTGGATACTGATGGATCTCGAAAAGCGCGAAATAGTGAAGGAAAAGCTCTTTGACTATCTGACGGCTGACTTCCCGAGCGAGCGGGCGCTTACGGAAAAACCCGGGCGTGTCCGCATGCCGTCCTCCGGCAAAAAAATATTTGACCGTTCCGTCACCTACAGCGATACGGATTACAACGGCCATATGAACAATACGAAGTACATCGACGTCATGATGGACAGCATCGGCATGGATACGCTGAGGGAGTCCACGCCCGCGTCTATCGAGGTGAATTATTCGCGGGAGATTCGCCCCGGCGAAACCCTGACGCTCTATAAGGACGATTCCCTGTTCGAAACCGGGCGCGCGATATATGCGGACGTGCGCGGGGCGGGAAATGAGAATCTGTTTACGGGGAAAATAGTCCTGCGAAACAGCGAGAGCGGCTAACGCGAAATGGTAGGATCGTAACCGCAGATACCTTTGAAATTACAATAGGTGCAAGCGCGGAGCGGCAAATTGGTTCCGGGCTTGAGTTTCTTTGCGGTCATGGGCCGCGCGGAAGCGGAGCCGGTATGCAAGGCCGCGGCGAGATCCCGGAGCCGGACCCTTACACTGTCCATCAGCTCTTCGAGGTTTGTTTCGGCGTCGCTGCCTTTCGGCTTGAATGACCGCGCGAGTTCCTTTTCAAGGTACTCGTCGCCCCTTCCCTTGTCCTCAATATGCGGCTCTGAGATGCCGAAATAATGCACGCCGCCGGGACGGTATTTGCCCGAGACGGCAAGGAGATAGAGCAAAAGCTGCAGTTGCCAGCCGCCGCGCACATCGTCGGGGCTGAATTCATCCGAGCCGGATTTGTAATCCGTAATGACGGCGTTCTCGCCGTCCTCTCCGCGACGGATGTCGACGCGGTCGATACGCCCGCCGATGGTGATGTTTTCGCCCGCGGTTCCCGTTTCTATCTCGATAGGGGCGAACGGGGCGTTCCGGCCGAAAGCCGCTTCGAAAAACATTTCGGCTATATCGGAGCCGCGCACCTGGTTCGTCACGGCCCACGCGACCCCGGCGGCCACATTCGTGATTCTCTCAGCCTTGTACTCCGTAAGGCCGCCCGGGCTCTTGAGCAAGCCCTCGCGATAGCGCGGCGCTATTCTGTCATAGAGTTCGCGAATCATATCCGCGCATTCCTCGCGCGTAACGGTTTCCCATGCGGAATTTTTATTGACACGTTCCCCGTAACCCATCAGGAGCTCGTGGTATATATCGCCGAAGCTGCGCGGGTCGAGCTCATGGATGCGCCGCTCGCCGAGCTTCAGCGCGCTTCCCATAAGCCATGAAAACCGGCAGCGGCTGTAGCGCTCTATCTGTGAGGGCGAGACGGCGAAATCCGTCAGGCGTTCGATAAACTCCGGGGAAATCTTTTCGCGCCCGAGCTTTGACGGGAACGCGAGGCCCGCGCGGACGGCGTCTATACGCGGCCGGTATTCGGGGCTGCGCTCTATCCACCGCAACACATCGCTCCACGGCGCCGTGATTTTTGCGCGCCCGGCGGCGGCGTTTACCGCGTGGTCCGCGAGATGCGCGAGGGCTTCTTCGGG
>JAITEX010000176.1 GCA_031281765.1 Eubacteriales Family XIII. Incertae Sedis bacterium
AAGCATTTCTTTTTAGGTTGGGAAGGTCAGGCTACGGAGAGAATATTCAATCCCTTTCGTCTATTCCAGTATACACCCCATTGGCGATTGTAGCGAAGCACGGCGAAAGGGATCATATGTGAGCAGCCCAGCCTCCCTTTGTAGAAACGTCCAATACCGTTTGGGCGACATATGTATGCCGTGCTGGCTGTGGACAATGCGATAAAATATTGTATAGAGAATGATTTTATGGCGGACTACCTGAAAAAGCACGGGAGCGAGGTTATGAGCATACTTGTACATGAATACAGCTATGATGATGAAATAAGGGTCGCGAAACAAGAGGGCCGCGAGGAAGAGCGTACAGAAAATGCGCGGCGCATGAAGGCCGACGGCATTGAAACGGCGCTTATCGGTAAGTATACCGGCCTTACCGAAGCGGAGATAGCGAGCCTCTAACTATGAGCAAATCACAAGAGGGACGTTCTTTTTTGCGTCGCTAAACAGAACATAATTATGCGCCCAGCGGAACGTATCCGCCGGGCGCTCATTTTTTTTCACAAACTATCTGCTATTCGCTGATATAGAAATCGCGGATGACCTTTGATACCGCGCCGGCTTCGTTCGCGACGTCGTAGGTGACGGTATACTTGCCGGGCGCGAGGCCGGCGGGCACGTCCAGGCTGCCGCCGGATCCTGCGGCGACTTCGGCGCCGGCGCCATCCGTGATGCGCCAGCCCTGCGGCAGGCCCTCTTCGTCACCGACGACGAGCAGGGCGGAAACCGGGTCAACATTTTTGCCCTTGTCGCCCGTCACCTCAAAGATGATTTCCGCGTTGGCGGCATTATAGACGACTTTTTCGTATTCCACAGCGGCGGGTTTTGGTTCGGGAGTCGGCGTGGGCTTGGTATCTTCAATGCTCTGCGCATAATAGAGGCCGATCCCGCCGGCGGCTACCACAAAGGTCGTCGTGACCGCCGCAACTTTCGCCGCGCTGGCGGCCTTGGCGGTTTTTGCGGCGTTCATCGCGCCGATTACTGCCTGGTCCGGCGCGCGGTTCGCGACCAGGCTGACTTTCGCCATCACGCTGCCGCCGAATTTACTCAACGCGGCTTCCGTCACGTGAGCGGAAACGCCGTAGTCGAAGGCCCCGGCGATGACCGGGCCGATTGCCGCGCTCCGCAGCGAGGTCAATAAATCCTCTTTCGTTCCCGCGTTGTTCTCTATCATTTTCTTCAAACTGTTCTTCGCCTTGATGATGTTCGTCCCCACTGTTGCGGTGCTTATCTGCAAGAGGCTTGCTATCTCTTTGTATTTCAGCCCCTCGTGATAATGCAGGTACACGGCTTGGCGCTGCGCTTTCGGCAATTTGTCGATAAAGGTGTACAGTAAAGCGCTCGCGTTCTGTTTTTCAAAACTTTCCTCCGGCAGGTTCGCCGGGGTATCCTCGCTGACATCCGCAAGCTGTTCCATGTCTACATCCATACCCGTATGTCTCTTTTCTTTGTCGTTGTAATTCCGACACACGTTCACGGTCAATGTCCTGAGCCATGAAGTGAAAGCATAAGGGGACTTCAGCGTGGTGATATTCCGGAATACGGCTATCGCCACCTCCTGCGCTATGTCCTCAACATTCGAGATATGCGTCATGCCGTTTATCAGGGAAAATATGTACTTTGAATATTTCCCGATAAGTTCTTCATAGGCATCCGCATCCCCGGCTATCGCCCGTAGGACGATTTCTGTCGTCTCATTATTAAGTGACAGATTGTACTTTTTATTATTGCTTTCCGTGTCGTTTTTATCTTTCCCGTCCATGTTAATAGTATAACATTATACGCGCGTTGCACGCAAAAAATAAATCGCCGGAGATTGCCCCCGGCAGAAACGCCCGGCGGAACATATCCGCCGGGCGCGTGTTTCATTATCAAAGTATCTATGCTTTCCGCGCTACGCTTCGTCCTCCCAATCCTCGCGCCACTCATTCTCGCGCATCCGCTCATCGTACCGCCGCTTGATATAGATTGCTATGCATATCACAAGGATGAGCGCCGCCATTATCCCGGCAAGGGTTCCGAGTATACCGAAGAATGTCCAGCCATCTCCGGATTGCGATGTGTCGGAACCTCCTGTTACTTTCAACGGTTTGTCCGGCTCTTTTGTGTCGTCATCGGGATGTTCGACCAATTCAAACGCCGGCACACCTTTCTTGTGATGCTGCGCCTTGCCCGCGGGTGGGCTGAAGCTGATTTTCCCGTCACGGTTTGTCACCTCGGCCGGGTCGGCGGGCGGGTCTATCGTCCCTTTCTTGTAGGCCACCCGAACCGAGCCCTTGTTTATCAGAGCCTTGTTGTCGGCATGGGTCGCGTTCGCCGCGGGCTTTACGGTCAGCCGCATCGTTACGGTCTTACCCGCAAGCGCCGCCATGGCGTCGTCCGTACCCGCCGTCCAGCTTATGACGGCGCCGTTTTTGCGGAGTGTCCCCCGGCTTGTCACCTCGGTTCCTCCCGCGTGTACGCTCACAGAAGCAAAGCCTTTTTCAAG
>JAITEX010000067.1 GCA_031281765.1 Eubacteriales Family XIII. Incertae Sedis bacterium
CGGGCCGTGAGTACCGTACGGCCGGACACTTTACGGACCTCGAGAAACAGATGCTGCGCGCTGGCGGCAAAATCAACCTTATCAAACAGACGGCGTGAGGCGCGTAAGGCGCGGGGGCAAAGAAATGAACGACATTACCGAAATGCTGCGCGCGGACATACTACGCGAGAAAATCCGCATCGGCAGCAAGCTGACCGAACGCGACATCTGCGAAGCCTACGGCGTCAGCCGTACGCCCGTGCGCGAAGCGCTGCGCGACCTGAAAAACGAGGACCTCGTGGAATTGATCCCGAACCACGGCGCGTATGTGAGCGGGTTTACGCTCTCGGATATGCGCGACCTGTTTGTCCTGCGCGAAATACTCGAAGCCCAATGCACGGCATGGGCGATAGAGCGCATTACGACGGATGAGCTCGAGACGCTCGAGAAGAAATACGAATTCCTCGAGCTCTATACGCACCGCGGCGATACCACGAAACTGAAGAAACTCGACGCGGAGTTTCACACCTGCATCCACGCGGCCTCGCAGAACCGCATCCTTATACGGCGGCTCAGCGCCATTCAAAACTATGTAAAATACAGCGCGGTCGTCAAGACGCGCCGCAAGGAGAACATCCAGGCTATCTTTGAAGAACACGCCGCGATTTTCGAAGCCTTTATCGCCCGCGACCCCGTCGCCGGAGAAGCGGCCGCGCGCGCGCATATCCGCAACGCGGCGGTAAGGGCGGGGCTGTAGGGGCGGCTACCGAGAGCAGTTGCTTTTTGTCAGTTATTCTATTTGCTTTTTGTATACTTTCATGGTTGCTTTTTGTATGTTTTATGATATTATTCTCTAGGAGGATAGCAAAATGACATTAGAAAAGAACGGTTACCGCCCGAGGATTATTGATAAGAGAATCGCCGAATATTTAAAGTTATTTGGCGCCGTATCAATTGAGGGACCTAAATGGTGCGGCAAAACATGGACTTCGTTGAAACACGCAAACAGCGTTGTATATATTATGGATCCTGCAGGGAATTATAGCAATCGTGAGAAAGCAAAGATAAATCCCTCTTTAATTCTTGACGGGAAAGCACCGCTCGCTATAGACGAATGGCAAGAAGTCCCGGGCATATGGGATGCGGTTCGATTTGACGTTGACCAGACTTCAACAGTAGGTAAGTATATTTTAACAGGCTCGGTTACCCCGCCGCGTAAGAGTTATACGCATAGCGGCGCAGGAAGATTTGCTTTTGTGAGAATGCGGCCAATGACATTATTCGAATCCGGAGATTCTTATGGCATGATTTCATTTGAATCTCTTTTCAGGGATAATTGCATAGACGCATTTTCCATCGATACTGACCTTGTCACACTTATTGACATTACTGTACGGGGCGGATGGCCTGAAACTATTCGGCTTCCGATGGAAAAGACAGGATTGGTTTCCGAAGCGTATATCAACGCAATTATTAAAAACGAACTACTGAGAGAAGATTTCTCCAAGCGGAATACGGCAAAACTCACTAAACTGCTTCGGGCATTGGCGCGGAGCAACGCGGCGCCGGTCAGTAACACGACGCTGTCTTTGGATATGGACGGCAACACGCGGCAAGAACAGAATGCAAGCGAAATATCCGTTTCGCGCACAACTGTCGCAGAATATCTTAATGATTTAAAGAGACTATTCATTATTGAAGAAATCCCGGGTTGGAATCCAGGAATTCGTTCAAAAACAAGGATAAGAATGGCGCCAAAGCGAATATTTTCAGACCCTTCCTTAGCCATCGCGACTCTTGGATTGAATAGAGAGCGGTTGTTGTCTGATTTGAATACCTATGGATTTATGTTTGAGAATCTATGCCTTAGGGATATAGCTGTTTATGCGGAAAACTGCGGCGGCGCCGTCTGCCATTACCGTGATAATGCCGGCCTTGAAGCCGATGCTATCGTAGAAATGCCGGACGGCACGTGGGGCGCATTTGAAATAAAACTTGGTGAACACCAGGTTGACGCTGCTGCGCTTTCATTATTGCGCCTAAAAGAAAAAATGACGTTAAACGGAGCGCCTCCTCCCGTATGTCTTGTTGTCATTACGGGTGGGGGATTTGGAAGACAACGTAAAGACGGTGTCTGTGTCGTTCCGATTACCGCGCTACAACCATAACCGGATTGGACAGTATTCACCGTATGAGAAGGAACTTTTCACGCGCTTTTGTTCAGTGCGGTAAAGCCCATGGAGCTTGACATATCCTCCTGCATCGGATTGTCGTAGACCAATTGCAGGCGGGGCTGTAAAACTCCATTCCGCGAATCCCTATCCCGAAAAGTCTATCGTGAATTCGTCGCCGTCCTTGATTTCGCCGGAGATGATTTTCGCGGCGATTTCCGTCTCGATATTCTTTTGCAGGTAGCGTCCTACGGGCCGCGCGCCATAGGCCGGCGAATAGGTCTCCTGCGCGATGAAGCGTTTCGTGTTGTCCGTGATGTTCAGCCTGATGTTCCGGTCCTCGAGCCGCTCCTGCAGCTCCGCCACGGCGATGTCGATGATCTTCACGATGTCGTCTTCCGTCAGCGGCGAGAACACGACGATGTCGTCGATACGGTTGATAAACTCCGGCCGGAAATGACGCTTCATCTCCTCCGTCGTATGTTCGCGCACGTCCTCTTCTATCGTGCCGTCCGGTTGTATATTCTCAATCAGGTACGGGCTGCCGATATTCGACGTCATGATGACGATGGCGTTCTTGAAATTCACGGTGCGGCCCTGGTTGTCCGTCAACCGCCCGTCGTCCAAAAGCTGCAGCAGGATATTGAACACGTCCGGATGCGCTTTCTCGATTTCATCGAATAATATGACGCTGTAGGGACGCCGCCGCACGGCTTCCGTGAGCTGCCCGCCCTCCTCGTAGCCGACATAGCCCGGAGGCGCGCCGACGAGGCGCGATACGGAATACTTCTCCATATACTCGGACATATCGATGCGGACCATATTCTTCTCGCTGTCGAACAGGGCTTCGGCGAGCGCCTTTGCGAGCTCCGTCTTGCCGACGCCCGTCGGGCCGAGGAAGATAAACGAGCCGATGGGCCGGCTCCTGTCACCGAGGCCCGCGCGCGAACGGAGCACCGCCTGCGACACAGCGTCCACCGCTTCGTCCTGGCCGATGACGCGCCGGTGCAGTATTTCGGGCAGGCGCAGCAGTTTCTCGCGCTCAGATTCGACGAGGCGGCTGACGGGGATGCCCGTCCAGCCCGCGACCACTTCCGCGATTTCCTCCTCCGTCACTTCCTCTTTTAAAAGCCGTTTTTCCTCGGCTTTGTCGGCGTTCAGCTTCGCGTCCTCAAGCTCCTTTTCGAGCTGCGGCAGTGTGCCGTATTTCAGCTGCGCGAGTTTCTCGAGGTCGTAGGCGCGTTCGGCTTCCTCTATCTCGAGCTTTACATCCTCTATGCGCTGCTTCGTATCCTTCAGCTGCGTGATGGCTTTCTTCTCGCCCTCCCACTGCGCGCGCATGGTGTCGTTCTCGGCTTTCAGTTCGGATAGCTCCTTGTCGATATGGTCAAGCCGTACTTTTGACGCCTCGTCATTCTCCTTGCCGAGCGCCTGTTTCTCTATCTCAAGCTGCATGATTTTCCGCGCGATTTGATCGAGCTCGGCGGGCATGCTGTCGATTTCCGTCCGTATCTTTGACGCGGCCTCGTCCATCAGGTCAATGGCCTTGTCCGGCAGAAAGCGGTCGCTGATATACCTATCGGACAGCGTGGCGCACGCGATAAGCGCGGCGTCCGTAATACGTACGCCGTGGTGTATCTCAAACCGCTCTTTCAGGCCGCGCAGGATGGATATGGTATCCTCCACGGTCGGCTGGTCCACGAGTATCTTCTGGAAGCGCCGTTCGAGGGCGGCGTCCTTCTCGATATGCTTGCGGTATTCGTCGAGCGTCGTCGCGCCGATGCAGTGCAGTTCGCCGCGCGCGAGCTTCGGCTTCAACAGGTTGCCCGCGTCCATCGCGCCCTCCGCCGCGCCCGCGCCGACGATATTGTGCAGCTCGTCGATAAAGAGTATGACCGTGCCATCCGACTTCTCTATCTCCGTCAGCACGGCTTTCAGCCGCTCCTCAAATTCGCCGCGGAACTTCGCGCCCGCAATAAGGGCGCCCATATCGAGGGCGAATATCGTCTTGTCTTTCAAGCCCTCGGGCACGTCGCCGTTCAGGATGCGCTGCGCAAGCCCCTCGACGACCGCCGTCTTCCCGACGCCCGGGTCGCCTATCAGCACAGGATTGTTCTTCGTGCGCCGCGACAATATCTGAATCGTATGGCGTATTTCCTCATCGCGGCCAATCACGGGGTCGAGCTTGCCCTCGCGCGCGAGCTGTACGAGGTCGCGGCCATACTTCGTCAGCGCTTCGTAGCCCTCCTCGGGATTCTGCGTCGTAATGCGCTGGTTGCCGCGCACGGTCATGAGTTCCTCGAGGAAGTTTTCGCGCGTGATATTGTGGCTCTTTAGAATCTTCGCCGTCGGCGTACCGCGCTCGGCAATCAGCGCAAGGAACAGATGCTCCACACTGATAAAATCGTCCTTGAAATCCTTTGCCGCCTTTTCCGCCCCGTTCATCAGCTGGCCGACGCGGCGCGTGGAATAGAGGCCGTCGCTGCCGCCGCCACTGACCTTTGGCAGTTTGTCGAGCTCGCCCTCTATCTCTCTGACCACATCCGCGGGTTCAATGCCGCGTAGTTTCAGGATACGCGGAATCAGCCCGTCGCTTTGTGTGAGCAGCGCAAGCGCTATATGCTCGCCGTCGAGCTGCTGGTGCCCCATTTCTATCGCGGCGTTCTGCGCGCCAATCATCGCCATCTGCGCATTCTTTGTAAATTTTTCGAAATCCATAGTCAACCCCGTCCTTTCGGATAATAATCGTTATATATAGTATACCACAAAATTAGCACTCTTGCATAGAGAGTGCTAAAATTCGTGCGAATTTTTGCTGTATAATTTTACGAAGAATATTTATTTGAATTATATGCGAAAGTGCGTTATATTTTTATTATAGATAGATATTTATATTAGGAGGTGATGATAATGCCAAGCATTAAACCGGTATCGGATTTGAGAAACTATAATGAAGTATTGCGAAATGTGAGCGCCGGCCGTCCAGTTTTTTTGACGAAAAACGGCAGGGGACGGTTTGCGATTATTGATATGGATGATTACGAGAAAACGCAAGCGACCATAGCGCTTTTGACCGAGCTTTCGAAAGGAAGAACAAGCGGTGAAGAAAAAGGCTGGATTGCGGCAAGGGATGTTGAGGCCGAATTGGGGCTGAGCCTTGGCTAAGGTAGTTTACTCGCCTGCCGCTCGCGCGGATATGGTTGAAATCAGGAATTATATCCGAGACGAACTTCAAAATCCGGCGGCAGCCGAACGTGTTCTGACGAGGATTGCAAAATCTTTACGGTTACTTGAGGACGCGCCAAGAATCGGTTCGCCGCTTTCCTCGGTAATTGATATTGATACCGAATATCGATTTCTTATTTCCGGGAACTATTTGTCATTTTATCGATATTATGACGATACCTGTTATATAGACCGCATACTCTATCGTCGGCGCGATTATATATCGATTCTTTTTGGCATTGACGCAGAGCCGGACGAAACTTGAAAATAACAAGAACACAGGGGTAAGGCCCCCTTGTGTTCTATTACTTGACCTCCCTATCCCGCGCGCTTACCTTGTCGGGATGATTTCGATCCAGTAGCCGTCAGGGTCGCCGATGAAGTAGATGCCCATATCCGGGTTTTCATAGATGATGACGCCGAGTCCCTTGTGATAGGCATGGGCGGCGTCAAAATCGTCGGCGCGGAATGCGAGGTGTATCTCGTTATCGCCGAGATTGTAGGGCGTCTCTTTTTCCCGCAGCCACGTCAGTTCAAGCTGCTGCATTGACTCGCCGTCGGCCATAAAGACGATGCGGTAGCTCCCGTCTTCGGCGTCTATGCGCCGTACGACGGAAAGCCCGACAGCTTTCTCGTAAAATTCTATGCTCTTGTCGAGGTCGAATACATTGATATTATTGTGCGCGAATCTGAGTTTCATGGTCTGCCTCCGTTACTATAGGGATGTGAACCCGCGGCCGAAAACGGCGCGGCGGGGTTTTGCTTGTTGTGGGCCTTTGTGGAGCCGGTTGTTGTGGCTTTGCGTATGGTGATGATAAAATTATACGTATAAGAGAAAGGAATAGCAATGCACAGGGGGACGGTTCCCTTGTGTCGGATTGTATACAATTTAGCACAGCGGAACCGTCCCCTTGTGTTAAAAAGGGGAAATATGGAGAATAATAGAGTGATAATGGGTCGGCTCGCGGCCCTGCGCGACGCGATGCGCGCGGCGGGGCTTGACGCCTACCTCGTCTTCGACGCGGATACGGTCGGGAGCGAATCCCCCGCGGAGCGCTTTCTGACGCGCACCTGGCTGACGGGGTTTGACGGCTCGGCCGGCTGCGCCGTTATCACGGCAAACGAAGCGCGGCTGTGGACGGACGGGCGCTACTGGCTTCAGGCTGAGAAGCAGCTTGCCGGTACGGGCATAGAGCTGATGCGATCGGGCAAAGCCGGCGTACCGAAGCCGGAAGAATTTTTAGCGGCGGCTCTGCACGCCGGGGATGCGGTCGGCGTCTGCGGGGAGACTTTTCCCGCCGCGGAGTACGACGGGCTTGCGGCGGCGCTGCAGCCGCAGGGCATAGCGGTACGCGCAACCGAAGATTTGTTTGAGAAACTCTGGACAGTAAACCGGCCGGAGATGCCGACGGGAGAGATATTTTTGCTGGAGGACGCAGCGCGGGCAAAAGGCGCGGGCGCGGCGACGGGCGCAGAAGATATGCACAGGGGGACGGTTCCCTTGTGCGATTTTGTATACAATTCAACACAGCGGAACCGTCCCCCTGTGTTGAACGCGGCGGCGCGAAATCTGGCAGCCGTGCGGGCTGAACTGAAGAAGCGCGGCGCCGACTATGCGCTTATAACGGACCTCGCGTCGGTCGCGTGGCTCTTCGGGTTCCGCGGCTCTGACATCCTGTGTACGCCGGTTGCCTACGCGCGCGCCCTCGTATCGCAGAGCGACGCCATTCTCTTTATCGACAATGCGAAAGTCCCTGCGGATGTCTTGTCAAGCCTGGAGATTGACGGGGTTGCCGTCAGGGATTTCGGAGGCATGGAGCATAGTCTGCGCGGGCTTGCGCCCGGAACGCGCCTTACCTATGACCCTGATACCGTCAGCGCTGCTCTGCGAAATTCCTTAGCCGCCGACATCACGCGTATTGAAGCGCCCGACCCCGTCCTGCTCCTCAAGTCCCTGAAGACGGACGAAGAAATTGGGAACCTGCGACGCTGCCACGAACGCGACGGCAGGGTTATGGTGCGTTTTCTCATATGGCTGGAGGAGTCCGCGGGAAAGATAACCGAATACGACGCGGCCGGTAAGCTGACGGAATTGCGGGCCGAAGACCCGCTCAGCCTCGGGGATTCGTTCGAGCCGATATGCGCATATGGCGCGAACGGGGCCATCGTTCATTATCATGCGGAGCCGGACAGCGCCGCGGTAATTGGTGAGAGGACATATGCACAGGGGGACGGTTCCCTTGAGCAATTTTGTATACAATTTAACACAGTGGAACCGTCCCCCTGTGTCGGCGGTCGTCGTACGGAGCCGGACAGCGCCGCGGGACTCGGCGAGGCGGGGTTCTTTGTGACGGACAGCGGCGGGCAGTATGTGGACGGGACGACGGATATTACGCGGACCGTGCTGTTGGGGGATAGTGGCGACAGCGCCCGCCGCGACTATACCCTCGTACTGAAAGCCCATATCGCCCTCGCCTCGGTCGAGTTCCGCCACGGAGTGGCGGGAGCGCATCTCGATGCGCTCCCGCGGCGCGTCCTCTGGCGCGAAGGCGTAGACTACGCGCACGGTACGGGACACGGCGTCGGGTACGTACTCGGCGTACATGAGACGCCGCCAGGCTTCACCTCTTCGGCGAATGCGGGCTCCGGCGCCCGGACGCCCATAGAACCGAATATGGTCTTTTCAAATGAACCCGGTCTCTACCGCGCCGGCGCCTATGGCATTCGCATCGAAAACCTCGTGACGCCCTACGTTTCGCGGGAAAACGAATTCGGCAGGTTCCTGAAGCTCGAGACCCTCTCGCTCTGCCCCATCGATCTCACGCCCGTCATTGCTGAAATGCTGACAATAGATGAAATAGAATGGTTGAACGCCTACCACCGCGAAGTCTACGCGCGCCTCGCCCCCGGCCTTACGGAAACGGAACGCCGCTGGCTTGCTTCGCGCACCCGCGAAATATCGACCCCTTGACAAATAAAATCCATGCGCGTATAATAATTTCATAATACATAGGTAACATATATATTTTATATGCATTACTGATCGGACAACCGAAGGCAACGCTACCAGTGGCAGTGCTTTCGGTTTTTTATTGAGAAGGGAAAGATGAGTTACAAAATCGCGTTTGCAAGTTCTGACGGAATACATATCGATCGCCATTTGGGCGAGGCTAAGACATTGACGATCCTGACAATAGGCGAGACAAAGAGCGTCACGACAGAAGTTTTGACAACGACGCTTGCGCCGGGCTCCGGAGGACGGGATGCTTCGCATCCCCATGCGCACGCGCACGTCAACCTTGCGCCCCTTTTAGATTGTGAATTTGTCGTGGCGCAGAAGATCGGACGCGAAATGTCCAAAGCGCTTTTGCGCAACAATATCTCCGCTATTGAACAGACGGGATCCATCGAGGAGGCGGCAACGGGCATCATCAAATTTAAGGAAACGCAGGAAAGGCGCCGGCATATAAGCAGGGATGACCTTGTCGTGGAAAAGGCGCACCCGCATGAATTGAATCAAATATCCGCCATCTATGTTCGGGCCCGCGTCAGGATGAACGAAAACGGCATCTACCAGTGGGATGAAAGATACCCGTTCGAAGAGATTACCCGGGCGGACATCAGTAATGGAAAGCTCTACATCCTCAAATTGAACGACAGGATCATCGGGGCGGCGACCCTTAACGATAGCTTGGAGTTCCCGGACGCGACGGAACTTGAGCAGGTTTATGTCATCCACCGGTTTTGCATCGACCCCGATTTTCAGAAGCGCGGCTTTGCCCGGCGCTTTCTCTTCTCCCTCTTTGAAATCGCACAAAGGGAGGGTATACATGAGATACACTTGGCCGTCGCGGAGCAGAACTTCATTGCGATAAGCTCATACCGGAAAGCCGGGTTTCGAAACCTTGAGCGCATGGATACAGGCGGGTTCGGCTATTTTCTGCATATGGCACGGAAGATATAGGAGGGCTACATGGGAGAGAAATATTTTCGGTGGGATTATGTTCTGGATTATTTTCCGAAGCTGTTTGAAAAGCTTCCGGTCACCTTGTCCATCGTACTGATGGCGACTCTGTTCGGCAGCATTATCGCCGTATTCGTCGCCTTTATACGGCTTGAACGCATACCCGTCCTGAATCAGCTTTGCGTCGTATTTGTCTCCTTTATGCGCAGTACACCCATTATCGTGCAGATGTTTCTGCTTTTCTTCGGCTCTGTGATGATCTTCAACACTCTGTTCGGCATCAATATCATCACCTATAACAAAATCTGGTTTGTCTACGCAGCCTATGCGCTGAATCTGAGCGGGTTCATGGCCGAAATATTCCGCGGCGCCATCCTCGGCGTCCCGAAAAAACAGATGGACGCAGCTATCTCTGTCGGCCATAACAGGCGTCAAGCGTATCTGCATATCATCATTCCGCAGGCGGCCGTCATCGCGTTGCCCACACTCGGTTATACGATTGTCGCGTTGCTGCAGGACTCAACGCTGGCTTTCACCTTCGGCATCATCGATGTCATCGGGGCAATCAACGGAGTGTCCGCCTCTACGGGCCACAAGCTCGAAGGCTACTTCGACGCCGCCTTTATGTTCGCTATACTCGCGATCCTCGTTGAGAAACTGTTCGGATTCTTGGAGAAAAAAACAACCCACCAGTCGAGAATCACATGACCGCAACCCGGAGTGTGTCTCAAATATATGAAGTTGCGTTTTATTGAAAGAAAGGAAAGTATCATGAAAACGAAAATAACGAAAATTCTCATTGGCCTGCTGACGCTGAGTCTGTTGTTTGCTGTCGGCTGTTCAAAGTCGAACGACAAGGACAGCGGCGAGGCAACCGACGGAGAAAAGACGAAGCTGATCGTCAGTTCGCAGCCGGGCGAGTACCCCCCGCTTATCTACGTGAATGAAAACGGGGAAAATGACGGCATAGACTTCCGCATAATCAAGGCTTTGCAGGAGGAATTGCCACAGTACGAATTCGAAGTCGTTGCGCAGGATATGGCGACGACGCTGACCGCGCTCGATTCAGGAACAGTGGATGTGGGGCTCTGCATGTTCGAGTACAATGAACAGCGCGCCGAGAAATACGTCTACTCCGATGTCGGCTATATGGAATACGGTCAGTACATCGTCGTGCCGAAGGGCAATCCCCTCGGTATCAAGTCGCTCGACGATCTGGGCGGCAAACGCGTCAGCACCTACCCGTCATCCAATACCGCGTTTATTCTCGAGGATTATAACGCAAATCACCCGGACAACCAGATAGAGATCGTCTATGTGGCCGCAACGGACGCAATCCGCAAGGGCCTGCAAAGCGGAGATACGGACGCGACGCTTTCGACCAAATGGGGCGTTGATCTGGAAGTTGCGCAGTTTGGCGACTATGAGGAGATTGCGGGCGAATCCATCTGGCCAGGCCAGGCCTATGTCCTCTTCCCGCGCACAAACGAAAACAAGCAAGTACAAGCGGACGTGAACGCCGCGCTCAAACGGCTTGTCGATTCCGGAGAAGCGCAGCGCATCTACGACAACCTGCTTGAGGAATGGAAGGCGACCTTGAAATAGGCGGAGCCGGAAAGCGAAGGGACTATGTCAACCGTATTTGATTTTGATTTTTTTATAGAATGCCTTAAGTCGGGCGCGGCGCGGATTCCGGTAAATCTTTACGTGGCCGCGGCGTCGGTATTCTTCGGAATGATATTCGGACTCATTATCGCGCTCATACGGGTATTCCGGGTGCCGGTGCTGTCACCGATTTTCCGCTGGCTGGTCACCATACTAAAGGGCGTTCCTGTCATTCTTATGTTGCTCGTCTTCTATGTTCTCGCAGCGGATTACTTCAATTTAATTATGGAGTATTTCGGAATCGACTACACCTTTCGTCAGTTGAACAAGGCGATTATCGCTATAATCGCCTTGTCCGTCCTTTCATCCATAGGGCTTTCCGAGTCCTTCCGCGGCGCGCTCGCATCGGTGAAGAAGGGACAGTATGACGCGGCCTATTCCGTCTGGCTTACGAAGCGGCAGGCCCTCGTTTACGTCATTATACCGCAGGCCTTCCCTATCGCCGTACCGACGCTCTGCAATTATATTATCGGGATGATCAAGGCCGGCGCGCTCGCCGCTATGATTTCGGTTGTAGACATCATGAACGGCGCGCTCATCCCTGCCAACGCGAACTATCGATACCTCGAAGGGTACACGGCAGCCGCGTTGATTTATTGGGTTGTTTGCGCGACGCTCGAAAAGGTATTGAATATCGCGGAAAAACGTTTCGCGAGCAAAGTAAGGGAGGTTGCTTAATGATAGAGGTAAAGGGGCTGAAAAAGGCCTTTGGGCAAAACCAGGTACTCAAAGGGGTGGGCTTCCACGTCAATGAAGGGGATGTTATGACGCTGCTCGGCGTGAGCGGTTCGGGGAAAACGACGCTCATTCGTTGCCTGAATTATTTGGAGAGCCCCGACGAAGGGGTGATCCGCATCGATGACCGGACGGTGGACGCGCAGAAAATCACCAAGAAGGAAATCATCGAACTGCGGAAAAAGACCGCTATGGTTTTCCAGACCTACGACTTGTTCCTGAACCTGAACGCCCTGCAAAATGTTACGGAAGGGCTTATCCGGGGCGGCAAAATCCCGAAGCCGGACGCGGAGGATATTGCGCGTGATTTGCTTGAAAAAGTGGGGCTGTCCGCAAAATTGGAAAGCAAGCCCTATCAGCTTTCGGGCGGCGAACAGCAGCGTGTCGGGATAGCGCGCGCGCTCGCGCTCTGCCCTAAGGTCATCCTGTTTGACGAGCCGACTTCGGCGCTGGACCCGGAGGTGATCGGCGAGATATTGGATATTATCAAGGCGGTGGCGCGGAGCGGCGTTACCATGATTATCGTGACGCACGAGATGGAATTCGCGTTTAGCGTTTCCAATAAGGTAGTCTTTATCGATCAGGGGGAAATCGTGGAGGAAGGGTCGCCGCGCGAGGTATTTCTGGAATCCAGTCAGGAACGCACGAAATCCTTCTTAGCCCGGTCGAATTTCCGGTTCCAACCGGAATATTATTTGTAAAGGAGTAGCAACATGGGTACAATCAACATCGATGCCGGCACGGTCCCTATCCGGGAAACGCGGTTAGGCTCCATAACGGGGTATTATGGCGACCTGGAGGATCTGTCGACCAAGTCCTCCTGCGGGAATTTGAAGAACAGGGAACGCTGCTTCAGCCAATGCAGCCTCTGCCTGAATATGTGTTCCATCGGGGAGTTCACCTCGCTGCGCGATGTGGCGGTCATCAACCACGCGCCCGCCGGGTGCAATGCGGGCTCCGCAGCCACCAAGGTGTTTGCCAAACAGATAGCGGAACGCATCGGCAAGGAGTATAATTCCGTGCTGGTCGGAACTGACCTCAATGAGAGTGACACCGTATTCGGCGCCACAGAATCGCTCCCGGACATCGTCCGACAGGTATATGAGAATTATCGTCCGAGCGCTATAGTAATCGCCTCCTCCTGCGTAAGCGGCGTCATAGGCGAGGACATCGAAAGCGTCACGAGCGAATTGGACAGACAATACGACATACCCATCTTCCCGATACAGTGTGAAGGCTTCCGCTCAAAGATTTGGCAGTCGGGCGCGGACATCGCCGACCACGCCTTTGTCAAATACATTGTCAAACCGCCGCAGGAGAAACGCAATGTAATCAATTTCAAGAACTTCTTTGAAAGCGAGCGTCAGCAGATCACGGAGATTTTTGCGGAGCTGGGTGTGACGCCCCAATTCCTCTATCTCAATTCCACGATTGAGGAGGTCGAACATCTTTCGGAATCCCTTGCGACGGTCAGCATCTGCGGCACGCTTGGCACCTATCTCGGCAACGCCCTCGAAGAACTTTACGGCGTACCTTATATCCGCAGCCTCAACCCGAACGGCATCACGGGATTCGAAAGCTGGCTTCGCGAGATAGGCAAAAAGATAGGGAAAAGCGCGGAGGTTGAGAACTATCTCACGCGTGAGAAGGCCAAGTATATCGATAAAATCGAGGAAGTGAAGGACGAACTGAAGGGGCTGACCGCCGTCATCGGCATGGGCCCCGGCTATGCTTTCGATGTGGGACGCGTTTTGCAGGAATTGGGGCTTGAAATCATCTGGACGACTGCCTGGCACCTTGACTATCGTTACGACAACGGGGAAATGCCGACGTCCTTGCGCTATATGACGGAACACTCCGCAAATAATTTCGGCGTAAGCGTAGCGGATCAGCAGAATTTCGAGATAATGCATACGCTGAAGACGTTGAAGCCGGATGTCTATTTCTCGCGCCATCCGGGAACCACGGTATGGGCGGTCAAACAAGGCATTGCATCCGTATTCGTCGCGGATGAGTATACGATATTCGGGTATCGCGGCACCTTGAATTTTGCCAATATGATACTTGACGCGGTGCGCAACCGCAGTTTTGAACAGAACCTTGCCGCGCGGACGAAGCTGCCGTACACGGACTGGTGGTACGAGCAGAACAATCAGGCGATGCTTTTGAATGAGGGCGAAACCAGACTGCGCGAGGCGGCGGCCCACTAGCGGGGGAGGAAGAGGCAAATATGGCACAGATATTGGATCAACCGAGATATAAATGCGCTCTTGCGGCAATGCAGACCGTACACGCCATTCCGCGGGCCATACCCATCCTGCACGCGGGTCCGGGGTGCGGCACGAAACTGAACGACAATACCGGCATCTCAGGGTATTATTCACCGAATATATTTCCGAGCACGAATATCGGCGAAAAGGAGGTGGTCTTCGGTGGCGAGGGCAAACTGCGAACCACCATCGAAAACGCGCTGAAAATAATTGACGCCGACCTCTTTGTTGTGCTGACCGGCTGCACGGCCGAGATCATAGGGGATGACGCCGAAGAAATCGTACACGAATTTGCGGACGCGGGGAAGCGCGTCATCTACGTGAACACCCCCGGGTTCAAGGGGTCGAATTATCAAGGGCACGATTGGGTACTGACCGCCCTTTTCGAGCAGTATCTACCGCGCGAACGCGTCCCCGTAAACGCGAAGCAGGTGAACATATTCCCGGGGCCTCCGGTGCAGGATCCCTTTTGGCACGGCAACCTGAAGGAGCTGGAATCCCTGTTCCGCGAAATCGGCCTTGAGCCGAATATCATCTTCGGCTATGGCAACGGCGTTTCGGCCGTCGACCGCATACCGGCAGGCGCTTTCAATATCCTCGTCTCGCCGTGGGTCGGCCTGGACAGCGTCAAGGTCCTCGAAAAGAAATACGGGACGCCGTACCTGCATTATCCCGTGCTGCCGATCGGCGCGACGGAGACGAGCAAGTTCCTCCGCGCCGTAGGGAAATTCACGAAGGTTGACGAGCTTCATGTCGAGCGCGTCATCGCCGAACATGAGAAGGAATATTATTACTTTATCGAACGCTATTCGGATACCTTTCTCGAGCTGAGGATACTCTCCAAACGCTTCGTCGTCATATCCGACGCGCAGTACGCGATTGCCGCGACAAAGTTCCTCGTCAACGACCTCGGCTGGAACCCGGGCGGTACGCAGTTCGTTACGGACAACACGCCGGAGGAATACCGCGAAAGCGTCCGCTCCGAATTTGAAAAGCTCAATTACGGCATCAAGGCGTCGATGGAATTTTCGACAAACGGGTTTGAGATACAAAAGAAGATCAGGGAATCCGGATTTACCGCGCCGCCGATGATCTTCGGCAGCAGTTGGGATAAGAGCTTCGCAAAGGAGATATATGCCCCCTTCCTGAACATCTCCTATCCTACGTATGACCGGCTCATCATCAACAGCGGCGTGGTCGGCTACGCCGGCGGCCTTAAGTTCCTGGAAGACATTTATACCACGGCGGTGCAGTCGCTTATTCTGTAAAGTTTATCGGGCGTACGATAAGCGGCGCCGATCGGTTTGCGTGACGATGTCCGTATATAGTATAATGCGTATAAGAACGCGGTATAAATAACAGGCATGCCCGCGCGGGAGTACGCTATGAGCAAAAAAGAGGAAATTATCGGGACGACCATCGATCTGTTCAAACGTGAAGGCTGTGAAAACGCGACGATACAGCGGATTTGCGAGGTCAACAAAATCACGAAAGGTACGTTCTATTATCATTTCAAGTCCAAGGGCGATCTTATCTATGCCTTCTTTGAATTGCAGGGCAACAGTATCCTGAGTATCTTCCCTCACATTGTAGCGGAGACCGACGACAGGAAGAAGATATGGATCGCCTACGAGTTTTGGCTCGATATGATGCTGCAGCTCGGGGAAAAATTGCTCCACGGCCTCTTTGTTTTCGAATATGAGAACGGTTTCGATTTCTTCTCGCCCTACCCGCGCATCCCCCGCGGCAACCTGCCCGACCCCTATAATATGATTATTGAACTTATCAAAAGCGCGCAGGCGTCCGGCGCTATTCGCAACAACGCGCCGCATGAACGCCTTATCATCACCCTGAACGCCATGATGACCACCATCCTGATGGATTGGTCCGCAGGCGGCCGCGACTACGATCCGAAAGAGGAAATACGCGCGGGGTTCGACGCTATTCTCAATTAAAGCGCATAGGCCGCTCACCTCTCTAATATCTACCGTTTGACAAGGATAGTTGGCATGTGGTATAATTACATATATCATATATATGATATATATGCAATATTCCATAAAGAAAGGGACAACTATGGCGAAAAACGGCAAAGCGATCAAGCAGATTGCGATTTACGGCAAAGGGGGTATCGGCAAATCGACCACCACCTCGAACCTGAGCGCGGCATTGGCCGATCTCGGCTATAAGGTCATGCAATTCGGGTGTGACCCGAAAGCGGACTCCACGAATACCTTACGGGACGGTTCATATATTCCTACCGTGTTGGAACTATTGCGGGACCGGGGCAGCGTAAACGCCCACGACGCGATTTTTGTGGGATACAACGGCATATACTGCGTGGAGGCCGGCGGCCCGGCGCCCGGCGTGGGGTGCGCGGGGCGCGGTATCATCACCGCGGTGCAATTGCTGAAAGAACAGGATATTTTCGAAGAACTCGATTTGGACTATGTGATCTACGACGTCCTCGGCGACGTTGTCTGCGGCGGCTTCGCGGTGCCCATCCGGGAGGGTATTGCGCAGCACGTCTTTACGGTTTCGTCCTCGGATTTTATGGCCATATACGCCGCCAACAATCTGTTCAAGGGCATCCAGAAATATTCGAACTCGGGAGGCGCCCTCCTCGGCGGCATTATCGCGAACTCCGTTTCACCCGAATCCAATTATCAGCGATCCATTATCGACGATTTCGCCGCACGGACAAGCACGCAGATCATGCAATATATCCCCCGTTCCGTTACGGTGACCCAGAGCGAACTTTCGGGAAAGACGACCATAGAGGCCGCGCCGGATTCCGCTCAGGCCAAGGTGTACCGCGAACTCGCGCGCCGCATCGACGAGCATGTCGACTCCAAGACGCCAACGCCTTTGGAACCTTCGCAATTGCGCGACTGGGCCGCAGAATGGTCCGACCAGATACTCGCCATCGAAACCGGCGAGGTCCGCACGGAAGCGGCCAACATCTAAGGAAACGCTGATTACCGGCATTTTTGCATGGCGCTGTGCAAGCGTCTACAGGCTCAATTTTCTGCGGAAGGTCCGGGCGATAAGGCAGAGGCTGATAAGGCAGGTTGCCGTCTCCGCAACCGGAAAGCAGTACCAGACATAGCGCGGTTCAAACACCCGCCACAACAGTAAGGCGGCCGGGATGATGAATACGAGCTGTCTGAGCGAGGATATGATAAACGACACAAACCCCACTCCGATAGATTGATAAAAGTTGGCTGTCATAATGGAAACCCCGGACATCGCGAAGGATATGCTGATGACGCGGAGCGCAAACGCCCCTATCTCGTTGAGGTTCGCGGACGCGTGGAAAAGGCTCATGATCTCCTGCGGGAACATCTGCGTAAGCGCCGTCCCCACGAGCATAGCCGTTACGGAAGATACCATCGCGAGAATAAATGTCTTGCGGACGCGCGGGATATTACGCGCCCCGTAATTGAAGCTGATAATAGGCAGGGCTCCCTGCCCTATTCCAAAGACGGGCGTAATGATTATCGTCTGCAGGCGATAATATATGCCGAGAACCGCCACGGCTGTCACCGAATACGCCATGAGAATAGCGTTCATCAAGAGTGACGATAGCGACGAGATCCCATACATGAAGATGGAAGGCGCCCCGACTCTATAGATGTCCTTAATAATGGGGAAGTTGAAGCGCAGCGTACGCAGGGCAAAGCTCACATCACTTTTCGCGCGCGCGAGCAGGATGAGGCCGAGCGCGGCCGCCGAGCACTGCCCTATCACCGTAGCCGTAGCCGAGCCGGCGATCCCGAGCGCGGGGAAGCCGAACTTCCCGAAAATAAGGATGGGATTGAGAACGATGTTGATGACCGTCCCGACGATGTTAAATATAAGCGGCTGATAGACGAGCCCCACCGATTGCAAAATCCTCTCGATATTGAACTGGAAGAAGGCGCCGAGGGAGCCGACCGTCGTGATAGTGCAAAACACCGACGCAAGGGACAGCAGCTCGGGGTCGTCGGTGAGCAGATGCAGAAACGGCATGGTGAGGAGGATGCCGAAGGCCGCGAAAACCAACCAGCTTGCTATGACAAGCAGGTACGCCTGATTGGCGACCGCCGAAACCTTTTCCCTGTTCTTCTCCCCGTAGGAGCGGGCCATCAGGGAACCGACGCCAACGCCGGTCCCCGCGGCGATCGCCATGAGAAACATCGGGATGGGGAAAACGAGCGTCGTCGCAGCCAACGCTTTCTCGGAGATGCGCGCCACGAAGATGCTGTCCACGATATGGTAGACGGATTGGGCCGTCATGGTAACGATGGGCGGTATCGACATCGCCGCGAGCAAGCGCCCGACGGGTCTGGTTCCTAACTTCTCACTTCCCGGCTCAACGCCGCCCATCTTACCGGCCATGATTACAGATTGTTGAACAGGTCCTCAACGAGGGTTATCGCGCCGCGGTATCCGCTATAGGTGCGGTTGAGAATCAGCTGGTCGGTGATGGGATACGCCGCAACGAATATCTGCGCGTCACGATTGAAGGCGATTTCCCGTTCCAATGAACTGCCGACAAACAGCGAGACGTCGTTATACTCGTCGAGGGCCCGGCCCACATCGTAATTATCGGTGGCAAAGACGACATCCGGCCCTTTGACATATTCGAGATCCTGTATCCGGTCCCGTATAGCCGCCTTATCCGCTTCGCGTGACACCGGTTCGGTCACCACGGTGACCACCGGGGTGAACCCGAGGTCGTTCGCGAGCGCGTGCGTCATGCCTATCGCCACATTGGCGTCCCCGATGACGGCGAATTTCTTCCACGACAGAGCGCCGATGGCCGTTTCGTAATAATTATAGACGTAAGACTCCTCCTCGTAGATGACATCCTCGACGAGTTTGCCGTCTATAGCAAGCGCGTCCGCAACCTGCCGGACGAGGCGCGTCGTATCGGTCGCGCCGACCGGCAGCCCCGGGAAACGGAGGCTCGGCACGCCGAACCTCTTTTCAAATTTCCTTGCCTCGCCTTGCAGGAGCCACGGATTGACTATGACGTTCAGCGCCGCCGCGCCGGCATTTTTTATATGTTCAATGCCCTGGCCGTGCGAGAAGAAGGTATTCACCTCCAGACCGAGCTTGGAAAAGATGCGCACTAATTCCTCAAACGTGCCCGCCCAATAGGGGTCATGATAGGGGAAGATGCCGAGCAGGTTGATGAGATTGGCCTGCCTGGGCCGCCCCGGCTCCACGAGCTGGCTCAGGAAGGTGGATATGGTCGTTTCGTATCCGAGGTTGCTGTCCCCCGCAAACCCCGGCGTGGGGATGTTATAGACCGGGAAGCCTTCCGCGCGGAACCCCTTCGCCACCGTCTCCGTATCATCGCCGATAATGCCCGATGTGCAGCCGTTGAGGATGAAGTAGGCGTCCGCGTCGATAATGTCGATACTGCCGCGAATCGTATCGGTGAGTTTTTCAATGCCGCCAAACACCACCTCGCGTTCGAGCATAAGCGAGCAGGGAAGGGACACGCTCGAGAGGAAATGCGGCGACTTGAGTCCCGCCTGCCCCGCTTCCCCCGCGCTGGTCTGGAGTCCGCATCCGGGTCCCGAATGAAAGATCGGGCAGAATTTGTTGACGGCTGACAGGGTGCTGTTGATGCCGCCGAGTACGCAGCTGCCCCGGGGGTTCTCGGTAACGATGGACATATTAGATTACCTCCTTTATAAACTTGAACGGGTCTTCGTCATACCAGCTCTCGCGATACGGCAGGCGCGCATACTTCGACAGCTTCTTGTTGAATCCCGGGTTTTCGATTTGGGCCGCGATCTTATTCCCCAGCCACACGATGCCGTCATAGCCCATAGTCGGCCGTTTCGGATCCAGAATATGCGTGGTCGGAATGCCGAACCTCGACGACCAGGAGGGTACGCCGATAAAGACGTCCGGTTTCAGTTTGTTCACTATATTTACCTGTTCAAAGGGCAGCATATTGGCGACGTCGATGAGGTAATCCCCGTGAATATCGTTCAGAAACGCTATGTCGTCCTGAGCGTCAAGGTCGTAGACGGGCGTTTCAATGCCGAGCAGTTTCATGCCGAAATCATCGATAAGGGTGGCCGCCGCGAACGAACGGCCCGTGCCGCCGCAGATAAACACCGACTTGCCCTGTAGCTTCAGCTTGATCTTGTCCAATTCCGGCTGAATGCGCGCGTGTTCGGTGGCGATGATCTCTTCGACTTCATCCCCCTTGCCGGTGATCTCGGCAATGGCGCGATACCACTTATCCGTATTGCGTATTCCCACCGGCATCACCGTATGGGCGTAAGGAATGCCGAAGTCATGTTCGATGTCCTTCATAAACTCATCGGCGAACACCTTGCAGATGGACGTGGACGCTTCGGCGTTCGGTATATTCAGAACTTTGTCATAGTCGCTGAAGAAGGGCAAAAAGTTGCTCTTCAATCCTATCCTCCGCAGCAATTTTTCTATTTCGAGCTGATCCGCGAAGCTCACCGTCATCGGCGCGAAGAGATTGATAAGGCCCTTCTCCTTCTTCGGGACCGCGCCTTTTAACACGAATTTCGATATGGCGATAAAAGCGGCGTCGTACCCGGAAGCGCAGATTTTCGACCGAAAACCGTCGCAGTGCACGGGGACGATGAGCGCCTCCGTATCCGGCTGCGCCTCGCGGACGATGGCGTCAACATCATCGCCTATTATACCGGAAGCGCAGGAGGTGAACACGAAAATCAGCTTTGGCTTGTACCGTTCGGACGCAAGCCGGATGGATTCGCGCAGCTTCCCCTCGCCTCCCATAATGACGTCGCTCTGATCGAGGTTTGTTATGAGGATCTTCGGTGACGTGATTTTCTCGGCGCCGCGATGGATCTGCGCGACACGGTACATATCCGCCCCCATGGTGATACACCCGACACAGCCCTGCGGCGCGTGCGCGATGAGCACGGCGTCATTGACCGAAAGTAACGCGGATATGCTGTTCAGCTCCTGGCATTGATAGCTCTGGCTGAACGTGCGATCAGCGTTCTTAATACATTTCTTCTTGAAATCCTGCTCGATTTGCAGACTGCTGCCCGCAAGATCGAGATACGTATCGGTGTATTCGCGTTGTTCCCGAATACCGGAATAGGTTCTTGGCATCTTTCTCCTCCCATACATCCGTCTCCGTCAATATAGCCTAATTAACATATATGAATATCTGAGTTTTATTATATGGTGAATTGAACTATATGTCAATATAATATGAACTATAGTATAAAATTTATTTGCGTATATAAATTTTTATATTGACAAGAGTAAAGGAGAGGCATATAATAATACTTATTAAACATATATATTATATATGTATTTGCTGACCTGCCAGAAATTTGGCTCTCAGCTTGTAGATACCGCGCCGAAACGGATGCGATGCGGAGAAGGACGGATTTCGTGAAAACATACAGAAACGGAAGTTTGATAAACCAACACCCCTGCTTCAACCATGGGGCGAAAGCAGGCAGGATTCACCTGCCGGTTTGCCCTTCTTGCAATATTTTCTGCAATTTTTGCGTAAGAAAAACGGATGATGAGGAATGGGATGTCGTGCGGCCCGGGCTTTCGTCGGGATTGATCGCACCGGAGGAAGCGGGAAGATATGTCGCCGACGCATTGCACTTCTGCCCGGACATTTCGGTGGTCGGTATCGCGGGGCCGGGAGATACGCTTGCAACCGATCATGCGCTCCGGGCCTTCGCCTCGGTTCACGAGCGGTTTCCGCATCTGCTGAAATGCATGAGCACGAATGGCCTGCGCCTGTCGGAACGTTTGGGCGAAGTGATTCGCGCCGGAGTGGATACGCTGACCGTAACGGTGAATGCCGTTGATCCCGGGATCCTCAAGGATATATGCTCAGGCATTATCTATCAAAACAAGCTGCTCTCGGGCGCCGAAGGCGCCGAAATCCTGATCGCGAATCAGCTCGGCGGCATTAAGGCGGCAGCCTTGGCCGGCATTACCATAAAGGTGAATATGGTGCTGATACCGGAGATCAATGGCGACCACGTTAAACAGGTCGCGCATGAGGTCGGAAACGCGGGAGCTTCTATCTTCAACATCATCCCTCTTATCCCGCAGAACAAGCTCAGCGAATGTGCGGCGCCGAACTGCGGCCAGATTGCCGATGCGCGCGCGGACGCGGAAACGTTTCTGCCCGTATTCAAACATTGCCAACATTGCCGTGCCGACGCGGTAGGGCTTCTGGGTGGCCGGGATTTCGGCCGGGAGGTCTTCGCGAATAAGGAAGCGGTAGCCGACACATTCTCCCACGGATGAGCTGCCTGAAACGGAAGGTGACATTTATGGCATATAGAGCTGCCTTTGCAACGAGCGACGGATTGACCGTTTACAAACACTTCGGACAAGCGAACGAATATCTCGTCGCCGACATCCTGGAAGACCATTATGAAATCGTAGCTCGCAGAAACGTAGTCCCTCCCTGCAACGCCCGCGGGCACTCGGAAGCGGCGTTCGACGCGGTACTTGACGCCTTATCCGACTGTGAAGCCATTTTCGTCGGCAAGGTCGGAGTGGGAGCTGCGGAATACATCGCAAGCCGGGGTATAAACGTATTTGAAACCCCGGGTGTGATCGATGAGATTTTTTTAAAACAAAAATCGCAGGCGCCTCTTGATAAAAAACGGGATATATGATATTATACATATATGTTATATATGTAATAGGGTGATAGGTAGAGCCGATGACCAATGCGAATACCGTTAAAACAGAAGAAAGCCGATTATTGAAAAAATTTTCGCTTGATGACCTCGACAAAATCGTCGGCTACATCAACGAAATCAAGTATGGTTCCGTCACAATCATTATTCAGGACGGGCACATAATTCAGATTGATAAAAACGAGAAGATCCGGTTGAAATAGTCGGAGCGCCCTGCCTAAGCAACGCTTGAACGTTCGCTTCAGGTAATCATTTCTATCCCGCTGCAACAAAAAACCCTACCCCCTTGACATCCGCCCCGAAAGAGTATAGTATCTAATGCTGTTAGTATTTAATGCCGTTAGCGACACGGGACGTATTTGCGGCGTTCAAAACAGATTGGAGGCGGTACCTACCATGGACTATGAAAAAGTAGCTGCGGAATTTATCGAGCGCAAGATGCCGCGCGGGCATGCGCACCATCCGCCGCTTGAGAAATATCAGCTGTTTACCAAGGGGGAGCGTTTCGCCCTCTTCTATCTGATTCATACGGACGGCGGCGTGACGCCCGGCGATATTACCCGGGCTACGCACACGTCATCCGCGCGGGTCGCCATGGTACTGAAAACCTTGGAAGCGAAAGGCTATATCAGCCGAAGCCCCGACCCGCAAGACCGGCGAAAAGTCCTCGTATCCGTGACAAAGGCCGGCCGCGCCATCATTGCGCGCGAGCAGAAGGAACTGATAAAAATCATCGCGACTATATTCGAGCGCATGGGCGAACGCGACACGACGGAATTCGTGCGGCTCTTCGGCACATTTTTCGACTATATGTCCGAGAATTGCGAAAGCTGCGAGGGGAACGCGTGAGAGGGAGTAATAAAGTTGAGCATACTGAAATATCTATTTGAATCGAAACGGACCGTAGTGACGCTTGTCGTCATCGTCGCCTTCCTTGCGGTGCAGGCAATCTGCGACCTGCTGCTACCGAATTACACGAGCGACATCGTTGATGTCGGCATTATGCAGGGCGGCATCGAGGACGCTGCGCCCCTTGAGATACGAAAGCAAAGCCTTGAGGACCTTGAACTTTTCATGCCGGAAGTGGATACGGACATCGTCTCCGGCGCCTACCGCGAGAGCAAGGACGGTAAGACGTATATCCTGAAAGATTCCGCGTCAAGCGCTGAGTCAATCGAAAAACTTGATGAGGTTTTCAAAGTCCCGATGACCCTGCTTGCGGCCGGCGAGCTGAATCAGGGCGATTCGCCGGCGGACGGCTCCGGCGCAGACACCCCAACCATCGACATTGACAAGCTGCGCGCGGGCTATGAGGCCGGCGCGGTCACGAAGGACCAGCTGCTCGAGATCCGCCGGAGCGCCGAAGAACAAATCGGCTCGCTCGGCGACCTGATGACGGATACGGCCGCCGTCTCCTATCTGCGGAATGAATACAAGGCGATGGGTAAGGACATGGAGGCTATCCAGACCGATTATATGAAGCGGGCCGGCGGGCGCATGATACTCTTCACGCTCTGTTCCGCCCTCTCCGCCATTATCGTCTGCTTCCTCGCGAGCTATACGGCAGCGGGAATCTGCCGGGATCTGCGGCGCAAAATGTACTTTAAGACCCTCGGGTTTTCGCTGCACGAAACGGACCACTTTACGGCGGCTTCCCTCATTACGCGAAGCACAAACGATATACAGCAGATACAGATGGCCCTCGTGCTCATCATGCGGATCGTCCTGTTCGCGCCCATTATGGCAATCGGCGGCATCATTATGGTGGCGGGTACGAAATCCGGCATGGGATGGATCGTCGTGGCGGCCGTGGCCTTCCTGCTCGTCGTTGTGATTGGCCTCGTTCGCATTACGATGCCGAAATTCAAGATGCTGCAGACCCTTATCGATAAGTTGAATCTGATCAGCCGCGAAATATTGACGGGCCTGCCCGTGATCCGCGCGTTCTGCCGCGAGCATTATGAGACGGACCGCTTTGAAGGGGCAAACGGCGCGCTGATGAAGACGCAGCTCTTTACGAACCGCGCCATGAGCATGATGTTCCCGTTTATGATGCTGACGATGAACGGTATCTCCATCACCGTCGTATGGTTCGGCGCGTCGGCCATCGACGCGGGGAACCTGCAGGTCGGGGATATGATGGCCTTTATCACCTACACGATCATGATCGTCATGGCCTTTATGATGATAAGCATGATTTCTGTCTTCCTGCCGCGCGCAAATGTGGCTGCGGAGCGCGTGAACGAGGTACTCGCCATGCCGCAGTCCGTAACGGACAGACCGGAAACCGCGCTCGTCCACAAGACCGGTTGGACCGGCAAGGTCGCCTTCGACAAGGTGTCGTTCCGCTTCCCCGACGCGGAGGAGAACGTGCTGACCGGCATCAGCTTTACGGCAAACCCCGGGGAAACCACCGCCATCATCGGCTCTACGGGTAGCGGCAAAACGACGCTCGTAAACCTCCTGCCGCGTATGTTCGACGTCACGTCCGGCAGCGTCAGTATCGACGGCGTGGATGTGCGCGATATAAGCCAGCACGATCTGCGCGACCTGCTCGGCGTCGTTCCGCAAAAGGGCGTGCTGTTCAGCGGCGACATCGCTTCGAACATCAAGTTCGCCGATGAAGACGGCATAACGGACGAGGCGATGGCGAGAGCCGCGGAAATCGCCCAGGCGACCGAGTTTATCGAGGCCAAGGACGGCGGCTTTGCAAGCGCCATATCCCAGGGAGGCTCAAATGTTTCCGGCGGCCAGAAGCAGCGAATTTCGATAGCGCGGGCCATCGCGAAAGACCCGAAGATATTTATTTTCGACGACAGCTTCTCGGCGCTCGACTACCGGACGGACCGGTCTCTGCGCAAGGCGCTCGCGAAAGCGCTAGGGGACCGGACGGTCATTATCGTCGCGCAACGCATTTCAACGATACTCGGCGCGAACAAAATCATCGTGCTCGACGAGGGGGAAATCGCGGGCATCGGGACGCACAAGGAACTGCTCGAGACCTGCGCGGTCTATCGCGAAATCGCCGTAAGCCAGCTCAGCGAACAGGAACTTGCGAGCTGACGGCGCACATAGTACGTAAAGCAAATAATTTGACGAATAGGAAATGAAACTATGGCTGAATCACAGAAAATAAGACGCAAACGCCGCGGACCCGAGCGCGGGCCCGGCATGAACATGGCGCCCGTGGAAAAGGCAAAGGATTTCAAAGGCTCGATGAAAATGCTGCTGAAATATATGAGCCGCTACAAGGCGGCGCTTATCGTCGTGCTGCTCTTTGCCGCCTGCGGTACGGCATTCAGCATCGTCGGCCCGAAGATACTCAGCAAGGCGATCACCGAGCTTTTCAACGGTCTCGTATCGAAGTATACGGAGGGCGGCAGCATCGATTTCCATAAGATTGGCGTCATCCTGCTCGGCCTGCTCGCTCTTTACTTAGTCTCCTCGCTTTTCATCGGGGTCCAGGGCTGGATCATGTCCTCCGTCACGCAGAAGACCGGGCTGCGCATGCGCAGTGAAATATCCGCGAAGATACACCGTATGCCGATGAAGTATTTCGAAGGGAACAGCGTCGGCGATATACTCTCACGCATTACAAACGACGTGGATACGCTGATTCAGGGGCTGAACCAGAGCGTTACGATGCTTATCGTCAGCGTGACGACCATTATCGGCGTCATCATTATGATGCTGTCAATCAGCCTGCTGATGACGGGCATCGTCTTCATTATCCTGCCCATATCGGTGCTGCTGATTGCCATCGTGATGAAGATCAGTCAAAAATATTTTCGCAGACAGCAGGATTACCTCGGTAAAATCAACGGCCAGGTGGAGGAAAGCGTCAGCGGCCTCACCATACTGAAGCTGTTCAATCACGAAGAGCGGTCAAAGGCGCAGTTCTCCGGGACGAACGACGTCCTCTTTGCGTCGGCGTGGAAGAGCCAATTCCTGTCCGGCCTTATGATACCTATCATGAACTTTATCGGCAACCTCGGCTATGTGGGCGTCGCGATTTCGGGCGGCATACTCGCCTTCCGCGGCACGATTACGGTCGGCGATATACAGGCGTTCATCCAGTATGTGCGGAATTTCACGCAGCCGATTTCACAGCTTGCCCAAATCACAAATATGATGCAGAGCACCGCCGCCGCCGCCGAGCGCGTCTTCGAATTTCTCAGAGAAGAAGAGGAAACGGCGGACGCGCCGGACGCCCTCGAGCTCACGGACGCGAGCGGGGAAATAGACTTCTATCACGTGAAATTCGGCTATACGCCCGAGAAAATCATCATACGGAACCTGACCGAAAACGTGAAACCGGGCATGACCGTTGCCATCGTCGGCCCGACGGGCGCGGGCAAGACGACCCTCGTGAAGCTGCTCATGCGGTTTTACGATGTAAGCGGAGGCAGCATTGAACTCGACGGCGCGGATATAAAGAAAATCAAACGCGCAAGCCTGCGGGAGCATTTCGGCATGGTGCTGCAGGACACGTGGCTGTTCAAGGGCACTATTATGGAGAATATCCGCTACGGGCGGCCCGGGGCGACGGACGAAGAGGTCATGGACGCCGCAAAGGCGGCCCATGTACACCGCTTTATCAAGACGCAGGCCCACGGCTATGAGACGATGCTCTCCGAGGACGCAGAAAATATCTCGCAGGGCCAACGTCAGCTGCTCACGATAGCGCGCGCCATTCTCGCGGACCGTCCCGTATTGATTCTCGACGAGGCCACATCCAGCGTCGATACGCGGACTGAAGAACGCATACAGAAAGCCATGAAGAACCTTATCGAAGGGCGCACGAGCTTTGTCATCGCGCACCGGCTTTCGACGATACGCTACGCGGACCTGATACTCGTCATGCGCGAGGGCGACGTGGTGGAACAGGGGACGCACGAGGAACTGCTTGCCCGCGAAGGCTTCTATGCCGAACTGTACAACAGCCAATTCGATTCGCTGTCGGAAGCATAAGGGATTTTCTTGTGATAGAATAAACACTATGATGAATACGAAAACGATTTTACTCGGGATCACCGGGGGTATTGCGGCCTACAAAGCGGCCGACATCGCGAACACGCTGACGAAAAAAGGCTATGCCGTGGACGCCGTCATGACGAAGAACGCGCGCGAGTTTATCACGCCGCTGACGATAGAGACGCTGACAAAACGGCGCGTCTATACGGACAGCTTCGAGCGCGCGCACGGCTTCGATGTGGAGCATATCGGGCTTGCGAAGGCGGCGGACCTCGTGCTGATTGCGCCGGCCACGGCGAATTTTATCGGCAAGGTTGCCGGCGGCATCGCGGACGACCTGCTGACGACCGTCGTCATGGCCGCACACAAAAAGCCGGTCGTTATCTGCCCGGCCATGAATACGGAAATGTACGAAAACCCCCTCGTCCTGGGGAATATTGAGAAGCTCGCGGCGCTCGGCTACCGTTTTATCGAGCCGCGCGAAGCGCTTTTAGCCTGCGGGGACCTCGGCAAAGGCGCCCTCGCCGACATTGATAGCATTATCAAATTTATAGAGTCTTTCTAAAGATACATCCGGCGACGGGATTGCGGCGCGAAGGCCGCAATGACAGTGTAAATGACGTTTATCAGGAAAAATTGCCGGTGACCGCGCTCACGATCAGTTCCGCGATGGCGTCTTTCCCCTCCGCCTCCGTATAGGCGCCCTCCTTATCGATAAGAAAGCCCGTGTGTTTTCCGGCGGTGACGGTGCGCATATCGTTCGCCAAAACGTAGTCGCAGTTATTCGCTTTCAGCGTGGACAGGCCCGTTTGCAAAAGCTCGTCCTGCGACGCATCCACGAGCAGCTTGAAGCCGACTATCACCGCCTCGGGCAAAAGCTCGCGCAACGCCCCGATGATTTTCGGCGTCCTCTCGAGTACGACCACCAAATCGCTGTGGTCCGAGCGTATCTTTCCGCCGTCCTCTATCTGCGGCGCGTTCAGTATCAACTCCGCAAATGCTTCCTCCCGCGCATCGCCGGGCTCTCCCGGAAGCCCCGAACCGGACCGGCGCGCTTCCTCCGCTATGCGCTTTGCGAGCAAGGCGGAATCGGTGACGGTTTTCACGCGGTAATCGCTGACGGCCATAGCGTGAATCACCACATCTATCCGCCGCGACTCGCATATTTCCCGTATCGTCCATTCGAGCGCCGCCGTATCGTCGGCGATAAACGTTTCGGCGGGAAGCGTCGGCCTGACCGATTCCTTGCCGCACACGTATATTACCTCATGAGACTCGTCGCGCTCCTTGAAACGGTCCGCTATCATCGCGCCAAGCGTTCCCGTTCCCGTATTCGTTATAGCGCGCACCTCGTCTATCCTCTCGGTGGTGCCCCCGGATGTAATCAGTATATTCATGCTCTCTTCTTTCTCTTACCCATAGCCCGCAGGACGTCGTCGTAACCGTGCAAAATCCGCAATTCCCAGCAAAAAATCGTCAGAAAAACACCGCTTCAAACATCGTATAGAGCGCGTTTATTATCGGCGATATGACTCTTGACGGTATGTTGAGTATAATAAGGAACATAAGTATTGGGAACCCCATATTGTAGAGTTGGTCGTAAATCGGCTTGTTCCGCAAATCGAAAATCTCCGTGACGATGCCGAAGCCGTCGAGCGGCGGTACGGGCAGGAGATTGAATATCATCAGCACGAGGTTCATAAGCACGATGCCGCTCATCACACGCACCGTATAATACAGCACGTCGTAGGGCAAGGTCGCGCCGAGCGTGACGAACAGGAGCTTCATCAGCCCCATAAACAGGAACGCCATCACAAAGTTCGTCGCGATGCCGGCCACGTCCGTGATAAGATTCGACCGGCGGGGATTTTTCCGGAACGCATAGGGGTTTACCTGTACGGGCTTGCCCCATCCGAACCCGATCAAAAGCAGCGCCACGAAGCCGATGGGGTCGATATGCCGGATCGGGTTCAGCGACACGCGCTTCTGGTATTTCGGCGTCATGTCGCCGAGCTTGTACGCGGCCAAAGCGTGCGCATACTCGTGTACCGTGATGCCGATAATGACGCCCGGTATAATAATAAGCATATTGATGATCCACCCGAGCGGGTCGCGAAAAAAGTCATTGTCCATAATAGAGCGTACGGCAAGTATCACAATAAGCCCGACGCTGAATATATTGTTTCTGAAAAAGTTACTCATTTTGTCCACCTTCATTATTTTTATGTTCAAGCGCGTAGAGGTGATCCACAAACCCCTTTGCGGTTCGTCCCGAGCGCCCTCCGTGCCGTATTTCCCACGTCAGCGCCGCCTCGTCAAGCTCCCCGCTTGATAGGGCAAGCCCTGCTCTGCCCGCAAGCCCGCGCACTATTCCTAAATACTCATTCTTGTCCGGCGCCTCGTATATGATGGTAAGCCCGAAGCGGTCGGCAAGCGATTTCTTTTCCTGCAGATTGTCGCGCAGATGCACATCGTCCTGTGTTTCGCGGTCTTTCCAGACCTCTTTCACGATATTCCGGCGATTCGAGGTGACGCACACGATCCAGTTTTTATTCGCGGCTTCAATGCGCCCCTCTATGGCCGATTTAAACGCCTTGTAGCCGTTTTCCCCCTCGTCGAATGAGAGGTCGTCAATAAAGACGATGAATTTCAGCCCGCGCCCGGAAATCAGGTCAATGGCCCCGGTAATCTCCGCGAGGCGCGCTTTCGGCAGGGAAATGAGTTTCAGCCCCCGATCCGCGAACACATTCAGCAGCGCTTTGACGGACGAGGATTTGCCCGTGCCGCTGTCTCCGTAAAGCAATACATTTGACGCAGGAAGCCCTGCGATAAGCAGCTCCGCATTTTCGATAAGCAGCGCTTTCTGCCGTTCATACCCGATCAGCGAATCCATCGTCACGCTCTCGTCATAGGGCGCAGGGGCAAGCGAGCCGTCCCACAGGAACGCGGCCGAAGCCGCGAATGTCCCCGAGCCGAACGCGCGGTAAGAGTCCGCGAGAAGCCGTACGCCCTCTTCTTCCGATTCGGCCGCGAACGCCGCGTGTATGCGCCGCAGGCGCTCCGCGCTCCGGCCCTCGCCGGGCGGCTGCCGTGAGCCCGCGATATTCTCAGCGCCCGCGCGTATGCCCGTTTTCTTTTCAACGGCCTTCGCGAGAGCGCCAAAATCGATGTGGTAGAGGCGTTTGATTACCCGCAGTTCCTCCGCCGCAAGCTCCCATAACTGTTTGTCGTCCGCTCCGCGCTCCGCCAAACGGCTGAACGCGTTGTCCGCGGAACAGACGAGATCGGCGATATAGTCCTGCCAGACCGTTGCTCCTGAGCCGAGCGGCAGCCTGCCGCGGGCGTCGAGCAAACCTCTCTGCACCTCGTAATATGTGAGAGGCTCTATGCGGTCAAGAACCGGCTCTATCGGCGCCTTGCCGGATTTGCTAGAGATAAACCACTGAAACAGAGCGCACGTCTTTCGGACGAGCGCTTCGTTTGCAAATTCGCTATAGAGTATGAGTTGGTCTATGCCTTTCTCGTTCATCGGGCTCCCATCAGTACGTGTCCACCGGCCTGTTGTACAGAGGATGTTTCTCCGTCAGGTCTTTCACGATTTCGCGCGCGCGCGCCGCCCACTGCTCGTCGCCGCCGTGGTTCAGCACCATAGCGATGGCATCGGCCGTACGCACCACATCCTCTTCCCTGAATCCGCGCGTGGTCAGCGCCGGCGTCCCGAGCCGGATACCGCTTGTGACAGCCGGGCCGTTCGGGTCATTGAGGACCGCGTTCTTATTTGTCGTAATATTTGCGTCGTCGAGCCAATGCTCGGCGTCCCGGCCCGTGATGCCCTTGCCGACGAGGTTGACGAGCACGAGATGATTGTCCGTCCCGTCGGACACGAGCTTGAACCCGTGCTTCATAAGCTCATCCGCAAGCACTTTCGCGTTCTTCACGATTTGCTGCTGATAGGTCACGAACTTCGGCTCCATGGCTTCCTTGAAGCAGATGGCCTTGCCCGCAATGACGTGCATGAGCGGCCCGCCCTGTATGCCCGGGAAAATGCCCTTGTCTATCTTCGGGCCGAATTCCTCTTTCGCGAAAATCACGCCGCCGCGCGGGCCGCGCAGGGTCTTGTGCGTGGTGCTCGTGACCACGTGCGCGTGCGGCACGGGATTCGGATGCTCTCCGGCCGCGACAAGCCCGGCGAAATGCGCCATATCGACGACCAAAAGCGCGCCGACCTCGTCCGCAATTTCGCGGAATTTGTCCGCTTCGATTATGCGCGGATACGCGCTCGCCCCGGCCACAATCATCTTCGGTTGGTGCTCGTGCGCAAGCTGTCTCACCACCTCGTAATCTATCTTCTCCGTCGTTTCGTCAATGCCGTAGGGGACAAAATTGAAATACTTTCCGGAGATATTCGCTTTGCTGCCGTGCGTCAGGTGTCCGCCGTTGTTCAGGTCCATGCCGAGCACCGTGTCGCCGGGCTTCAGCAAGGCAAAATACACCGCGATGTTTGCGCTGCTGCCCGAATGCGGCTGTACGTTCGCGTATTCGGCGCCGAACAGTTCCTTGGCGCGCTCTATGGCGATGGCTTCCACCTCGTCCACGTGCTCGCAGCCGCCGTAGTACCGGCGCCCCGGATAGCCCTCTGCATACTTATTCGTAAGCGGGCTGCCGCACGCCTCCATGACGGCCGGCGTCGTGAAATTCTCGGACGCAATCATTTCGATTTTATGTTCCTGACGCGACATTTCGCGCCGTATCATATCCGCAACCTCTTTGTCCGCAATGTCGATATAGTTAAAATACATACAGTTCCCTCCCGGCCTCTTGAATTGATTTACTTGATAAGCGCTATACCGCGCGCATATTTGCTGCGCGTCTCCGGGCTGATTCCGTATTTCTCCACAAGTTTGTTTCCTATCGCAATCAAATCGTCCCGGTTTCCCGAATATAACTCTACTTCGAGTTCATGTATCGGGGCTTTTGCATCGTCCGCAATAATTTCGCCCTCATCGAGCGATATTTCCATCAGGCTGCTGCCCGTATCAACACGGAATTTCCGGCGCGTGAACACCGTCTCGAATATATTGACGAGTTCTCCGCCGCCGAGCAGTTCGACCATCTTGCGGCCTTCTTCACTCTGCCGGAAGATAGTCGGGTCGGGCGCGAGAAAGCACGCCTTGTCCGTAACGGGTACGTTTATTTCCTCACGGACATAGAGGCCGCTTTCGTCGACATCCTTGTCGCCCCACTTCAGCGTGCCGACGACCCTGTTGCCCTCACGGCGTATGCGAAACGCGATCCGGTTCTCCGAAAGCAGCATATCCTTCGTATCAAAGTACGCTGCCTTGATCGATATTTTCGCCCGGCTGCCGTTCTCTTCTATATCCGCAAACAGCTCGTCGTTCCATATCCGCTCCGCTTGCTCGCGGCTCGTTATTTTGTATTTAAGTTCTACTTCCATAATTACATCGTTTACGTGAGAGAAAGCGCATTCCGGCTTCCCCGCAAAAAGCTGCACATAATTATACCATAATGAGCGGCCCCGTCACCGTTTTTATGGCGCGATTTTGAGTTTTTTCCCTGATTTGATAATAGATTCCTCTACGAGCACATCCATCGCGTCGACGAGTTTTCGCCCCCCGAAGAGGCCATAGTTCAAATCGCAGAGCACCGAGAGTTCCGTACACGCGACGATAAGCGCGTCGGCGCCCCGCGCGAGCAGCCGGTCCGCCACGGCGAGGAAGCCCGCCGTATCCGCGTCCGCTTCGTTTCCCGATTTAACATCGTCGTAGATTATTTTCATCAAGAGCGCCTGGTCCGCCTCATCCGGTATAATGGCTTCGAGTCCCTGCGCGGCGGCTATGCCCTGATAGAGTCCGGTCGTGACCGTGCCGGTGGTCGCGAGGATGCCGACGGCCCGCGCGTCCGGGTCGTTTCCGGTAATACGCCTTACGGCGGATTCGGCCATATTGATAACGGGAACCTCGACGCGGCTCTGCAGGTCATCAAAGAAACAATGCGACGTATTGCACGGAATCGCGATAACGTCCGCGCCCGCTTCCTGAAGAAAACGCAGCCCGTCCGCGATGACGGGCCTCGGGTCCTCCTTCGATTCGCCAATCAGCCACGCCGTCCGGTCCGGAACCTTCGCGTGGTTCAGGCAGATATAGGTCACGTGTTCCTGATCCGTGCGCGCGTCTGTGCGCTTCGCGAGTTTAGTGACGAAGAACGCCGTCGCAAGCGTCCCGACGCCACCGAGTATACCGAGTATTTTTTCGTGTTCATTATGTATATTCATTAAAGGATTATACCATAGCTACGGCTGAGACAACAAAACCACCGGCCAGTTTCAAGACGCGCCAACTTGACACGTGTTGATAGATGTTGACACGAGTTGATAGATGTTGACACGGGTTGATAGCAGGAAACTATCGATTAAGGCTCTCAACAAAAGCTCTTTCTTCTTCTCCAATTTCGCTGTCGTCCATCTTTCTTGTATTTTTTGAAAGCTCGTCAAGAGTAAGGTCTTTATCGTTCAGGTTTATTTCGTAAGCTCCGAATTTATCCATATAAATCAATTGAATTGACCTGAAATTATATCGGTCGCCTACTGCGTCTATCAATTGATGTGCTGTTTCGCTCGCCATATTTTTGCTGTCATCCTCTGAAATCGTCTTATCGCGATTTTGAATGCCCAGTAAATATATTTTTTGCTCAACACTGAGTTTTTCAAAATCCGGGTTGTAATTATCATCAGCGATTACAAACGTATGAATATACAATTCCTCGGGAAATTCCAAATAGTCATTGGCAAAAGACTCGCAAGCCGCGGGATAATCCTCATTAAATTTATCCTGAAAATAATTTGTGACATTTTCGTCCGTAATCCGGTTGGCATAAAACTTTAATGTCATCGTTTGAATACCAATCTTCACTTCCGAGAAATATCCCCTCTCGGGAAAGAAATAATAGGTTCTTTTGATCTCGCTGTCCGCGGAATATACCTCGTGAATGTATTTCTGGATTTCATTCTTTGCTATAGCTTTGGAAACAGGGTTTCCGGTAAGAGCGTTTATGACAAATAAAAACGCCGCAATAAAAACAGCGCATACAATCAACCCAACTATACTCAGCGTCTTTTTAACTTTTCTAACCATTAAATAACAATCTCTAATTTATCGCCTCGGGATTCGGCCAAAATCAGTTCGCCAAGATAATTTGGGCTTTCGCTCCACAAACCGTTGGCTT
>JAITEX010000188.1 GCA_031281765.1 Eubacteriales Family XIII. Incertae Sedis bacterium
TTGCCATCCGTCTCAAGGGTCACGCGGCTGCGCATATTATTCATCAGCAGGCTCTGGTGCGCCTCCGCGATGCCGAGCTCCCACGGCAGGCCCGCGTGGCGTATGCTCGTCCGCGGGGCTGCGCCCGTACCCCCGTCATAACCGCTGATGACGATGATGTCCGCAAGCGCCTTTGCCACGCCGACCGCAACAGTGCCGACGCCGCCCTCGGACACGAGCTTCACGCTGATACGCGCGTGCCGGTTTGCGGCCTTCAGGTCGCGTATCAGCTGCGCGAGGTCCTCAATAGAATAAATATCGTGGTGCGGCGGCGGCGAAATCAGTTCCACGCCGGGCGTGGAATAGCGCGCCTTCGCTATCCACGGATAGACCTTGCCGCCGGGCAGGTGGCCGCCCTCGCCGGGTTTCGCGCCCTGCGCCATTTTTATCTGTATCTCTTTCGCGTTGTTCAAATAATGCAGCGTCACGCCGAACCTGCCTGACGCGACCTGCTTTATCGCGCTTGACCGGTTCAGCCCGTCCTCTCCGACACTGAAGCGCTCGGTCAGCTCGCCGCCTTCGCCCGTGTTGCTCTTGCCGCCGAGCCGGTTCATCGCAATCGCCATACATTCGTGCGCGGCCTGGCTGATGGATCCGTAGGACATGGCGCCCGTCTTGAAACGCTTCACGATGGAGGCCGCCGGCTCTACCGTATCTATCGGGATCGGCTTGTCAGCCAAACTGATTGACAGAAGGCCGCGGATATTTTTCAGCTCGACGGAGCGTTTGTTGACCGCTGCCGTAAACCGCTTGAACATGCCGTAGTCGCCGCGGCGGCAGGACTGCTGCAGCAGATAAATATTTTCGGGATTGTAGAGATGGTACTCGCCGTTCTTTCGCCACTTATAATCCCCGCCCGGGTCGAGCGGCTCATCGCTCGTCACCGCGTCGAAAGCCGCCTCATGCCGACGTTTCGTCTCGCGTTCGATGTCGCCGATGCCGAGCCCTTCGATGCGCGAGGTTGTGCCCGTAAAGTATTTTTCTATAACGGGCGTTGAGATGCCGAGCGCCTCAAATATCTGCGCTCCGTGATAGGATTGCACCGTCGAGATGCCCATCTTCGACATGATTTTGATAAGCGCCTTGCTCATCGTCTTCCGGTACGTTTCGCAGGCCGTGGCCGCGTCCGATTTCAGCCAGCCCTGAGCGGCCATATCCTCGAGCGTGCGGTAGGCGAGATAGGGGCAGACGGCTTCCGCCCCGTAACCGACGAGCAGGGCAAGGTGATGCGCCTCCCTCGCTTCGCCCGTGTCAACGATAATGCTGATTTTCGTGCGCGTGCCGTTCGCGACCAAATGGTGATGCAGGCCGGACGTCGCAAGCAGGGCGGGCAACGGCGCTTTGAACGGGCTTGCGCCGCGGTCGGAGAGAATAATGATATTGTACCCGTCGTTCATGACCGTGTCGGCCGCGATGAATAGATCGTCAAGCGCGCGCTCAAGGCCGTTTTTCTCACGCGCGTTGAACAGTATGGGAAGAGTCACGCTTCTCTGACCGTCCCGGTCCAGCCCGCTCAGCTTGTCAAATTCATGGATTGACAGAATGGGCGTCGAATGCCGTATCATGCGGCAGTTCGTTTCGTCGGGCTCAAGCAGGTTGCCTTCGCTGCCGATATGGATGTCCGAGGACGTGACGATATGTTCGCGTATCGCGTCAATAGGCGGGTTTGTCACCTGCGCAAACAGCTGCTTGAAATAACTGTAGAGGAGCTGCGGCCGGTTCGACAGCGCCGCGAGCGGCGTGTCGATGCCCATCGAGGAAATAGGGTCGTCCGACGTATCCGCGATGCCTTTCAGCGTCAGGTTCAAATCCTCATATGTATAGCCGAATATCTTCTGCTGGCGCAAGAGCGGCAGTTCCTCGGCGTCTCCCTCGCGGTTTGCCATCAAGAGTTCTTCTTTAATCAGCGCCTGCTCATACGGCAGCGCCGCATCCCGCCGCTTTGCGCTGACGATGTCGCTCCACGTCTTTCCGGGCGTCTCCGCCGCCGGCAAATCCGAAAGATGCAGGAGGTTCTCATCGAGCCATTTCCGGTACGGCTTCGCGCGGGCGGCCTGTTCTTTCAGTTCGTCATTTTCGATAATACGTCCGGCCACCGTGTCCACGAGCAGCATCCTTCCGGGGCGCAGGCGGTCCTTTCGTATAATTTTTTCGGGAGGGACGGGCAGGGCGCCCGCTTCGCTTGCGAGGATCAGCAGATTGTCGTCTGTCACATAATATCTTGACGGGCGCAGGCCGTTGCGGTCGAGAATAGCGCCGGCAACGCGGCCGTCCGTAAACGCGATAGCCGCCGGGCCGTCCCACGGCTCCATCAGACAGCTGTTGTATTCGTAATACGCGCGCACGTCCGCGCTCATCGTCCTGTCGTTTTCCCACGGCTCCGGTATCGTGAGCAGCATCGCTTCGGGCAGGCTGTAGCCCGACTTGATGAGCAGGTTCAGAAAGTCGTCAAGCATGGCCGAATCGCTGCCGTCTTCATTGATAACGGGTTTGACCTTCTCTATGTCGTCTCCGAACCGTTCGGAGCGGAGCATCGCCTCGCGCGCCTTGACCCAATTCACATTGCCGCGTATCGTGTTTATCTCGCCGTTGTGTATGATGTGGCTCATCGGGTGGGCGCGTTCCCAGCTCGGGAAGGTGTTCGTCGAAAACCGTGAATGCAGCAGCACGATGGATGACGCGAGGTCCACATCTTTCAGGTCCAAGTAAAACGCGTCGATCTGGTCCGGGCGCAGCATCCCCTTGTACACGATGGTCCGCGCGGAGATGCTCGCGAGATAGAAGTACAGGTCGTCCCCGCGTATCTGCCGGTAGGCGATCTTGGATATGAGGTAGAGTTTGCGTTCGAAATCGTCCTCGTTCATGCCGGCCGGCCGCGCGATAAAGACCTGGCGAATGCCGGGGCAGACCTCGCGCGCCGTCTTGCCGATTTTCACGTTATTTGTCGGGACCGTCCGCGTCCCGAGGACCTCGAGCCCCTCGGACTGAACCACGCGTGAAAACGCCGCGACCGTATTCGCGCACCGGTCCGGCTCGGGGCTCGCGAACAGCATCGCGACGCCGTATTCGCCCTCATCCGGAAGCGCAAACCCGTATTCGGCGGAAACCTTTTTGAAGAATTTGTGCGGCACCTGAAAGAGCAGGCCGGCGCCGTCCCCGGACTCCGGCTCGCTGCCGATGCCGCCGCGGTGCCGCAGATTGATAAGTATCTCTATCGCGTTCTTCACAAGCTCATGCGACCTCGTCCCGTCAATGCTCACGAGCATCCCGATGCCGCATGCGTCATGCTCAAACTTCGCTTCGTATAATCCTTTTTGCCGCTTATCCATCTTCCGGTTCCGCCTCCCTATCCTCCGCGCCTATCACCCCGCCGCGCCGCAGACAAAATAAAATTCCGTTTTACGGCCCGATTCTTAATTAAATAATTTAAGGGTGAGAATAATTCTATCAAATGAAGTCGCGCAAGTCAAGCGATTCAAAATTTTCTGTTAATTCGATAACCCGCCTGACGTCTGGGAGCGAACAGTAACAAAAGCCCTCCCGGAAATCATCATTTTATATGGGTGATAAACATCCCCGGTGAGATACTATATAATGAAAATATGAAAGGGGACGGCGCCGCACAGCTTCGCGTCGTCAAACGAAAGGGAATTATATGAAAAGAAAAACTATAAGCAAATGGGTGGCTGTCGTTCTCGCGCTGGCGCTCGCATGCGGCTTCGCGGCGTGTTCGGATGACAAAAAGGCGGACAGCGGCGCCACCGGCAACACGACGGAAACCGCCGGAGGAGACGCGGCCGATGCGTCCGCTCTGGGTAAACTGCTCCTGGACGCCAAAATCAAGGACATCGATGGCAAGGATTTTGACGTATCCGCAAACAAAGGCGCCGCATTGACCGTTTTCAACGTCTGGGCGACATGGTGTTCCCCGTGCGTCGACGAGCTTCCCACGATCGATAAGATAGCAAAGGAATATGAGAGCAAGAACGTGCGCGTTATCGGCATTATGGCCGACGCAATCGATCTGGAAGGAAAGGCCGATGACCTCGCCCGCAAAGAAGGGAAGACACTTCTCACGGCAGCAAAGGTGTCCTCTCCCAATATCATGCCGGATAAAGCGATGCTCAATAGCCTTATCTCGGACTCCAGCTCCATGCCAACGACGTATATCGTCGGACCGAACGGCGAACTGGTGGATAAGATCGTCGGCGCCCTGGATTATGACGGATGGAAGAAAGCCATCGAGAAGGCGCTGAAGTCATGAGTGGCGTCTGTAATGAACCGGGTGGTGCGGGCACGCTGCGGGGAAGTGGCAGGCGCTTCTCCGGGCGCGGCGCCGCCGCCCGCATCGTTCCCTTCGTACTGTGCGCCGCCGGAGCCGCGTTCATCGTGGCCGGCGTATCGCGCGGGGAAGCCGATACGGTGTTCATGAAAGCGATACGCATCTGCCTTGAATGTATAGGTATAGGCTGATGGCAAGGCGGGTCAGTGCGAGAAGGGTCGTTCAGTTTGCGTGGGCGGCTATTATAAACTGCTGGCTTCCCGGATACGTGAAAGGGACTGTCTACACCGGCGACCTCAAGACCATATGCGCGCCCGGGCTCAATTGCTATGCCTGTCCCGGCGCCGTCACCTCATGCCCGATCGGGGCGGTGCAGGCGGTGGTCGGCAGCGCGAGGTACAACGTATCCTATTATCTCATCGGTTTTTTCCTCCTTGTCGGGGGGATGCTCGGACGCTTCATCTGCGGATTTCTCTGCCCGTTCGGACTCGTGCAGGAACTTCTGCACCGTATCCCGTTTCCCCGTAAGATAGGTTCGTTCCGCGGCGACAAACAGCTGCGTTTGCTCAAATACGTCGTGCTTGTGGTGTTCGTCATCCTGCTTCCGATACTATTCGTCAATGCGGCGGGCGGCGGGCTGCCGTGGTTCTGCAAGTGGATATGCCCGGCGGGAACGCTCGAGGGCGGCATCCCGCTCCTGTCCGTATCGTCGTTGCTGCGCGAAGCGGCGGGTCTGCTCTTTACGTGGAAGATCGGAGTGTTAGTGACCGTGCTTTTTCTCTCCGTCGTCATACAACGGCCGTTTTGCAAATACCTGTGTCCGCTCGGCGCGATCTACGCCCTGCTGAACCGGTTCGCACTCTTCCGTTACTGCGTCGATGAAGGCGCGTGTACACACTGCGGCAAGTGCGGACGCGAGTGCCCCATGCAGGTCGATCCGAGCGATAAGCCGAACCATCCCGAATGCGTACGGTGCGGCAAGTGCAAGAAAGGCTGCCCGACCGGGGCTATCGCGGCCTCGTTCGCGGGCATTGCCGTTTCACCCAAAAAATAAAAACTATTTTTCACAATACAGAAGCGGGCGATTCGAACGGCTAACCACCTGAGAAGAACCCGCTTTTAATTTATTATTCCGATTTTTTCATTTTTCATGTTTAAAACCCCAAAAAACGGGTATATATATTACAGGGTAGTCTAAGGCGGCGCCTCCGAACAGTAAAACCGGAAGGCCCGGCGGCTACACTACAGAAAACATTACTATTGATATGGCTGTCGCCAAAGAAAATGAAAGGGGTATTTTCATGTTAAGAACAAAAAAGACAGCAGGAAAGAAAAGAATGGGGTTGCTGACGCTCTCCATAGTTCTCGCGCTCTCGCT
>JAITEX010000073.1 GCA_031281765.1 Eubacteriales Family XIII. Incertae Sedis bacterium
AGCGTGTTTGTCGTAACAACGGGATCGCCGAAACCGGCAAACGGGACCGTCGTAACGTCCGTCAGCGGGAACTGGCCCGGATAGTAGGACGTGTACATCCATCCGATGTCAACGCCGCCCGTCTGGACCGCCTGACCGACGTCCTTTGACGAGAAGAGACCCTCGCTGTACGTGATATTGATCGTCACGCCGCCGTTCGTCTTTTCATTGACTTCCTTGGCCCACGCCGCCATAAACTGGCCGTTGTTCGATGTCTCGGGGTCGTGCATCGACATCGTAAGCGTGACCGGGGGCAGATCCTTCTGCTCTTCCTGCTGTGTGTCTTCCGGGGTGTCCGCCGGCGTCTCGGCGTCTTTCTTGTCGCCGCACGCGACCGCGAATACCGTCACAAACGTGAGCATCGCAATCAAGGCGAGAACGGTGAACTTTCTTGCTTTCATCAACTTACCTCCTCCATAAAATTGTGTGAAAACTTAAAAAATTTTTGGAATAGGATAAATATACACCCTCTCCGATGTTTTGTCAAAAAATTTCGAACTTCTCTACTTTTAAACCATCCAGCCGGACAGGCAGACGCCCGCGGCCTCATCCACTTCGCGCGCGAAGGCCCCGGGGTAATCCCTGCGCCACCCGTCCATTTCCTCGTCCGTGACCTTTGCTATGTCAACTAAGAAACCTGACACCGCCATGCCCGTCGAATTCTTCGAAGTCATGGAAGTGGGCGTGATGCAGTTGATGGCGCCGCCGCGGTCGAGCACGCCGGGGATGATGGGGTCGAGGCGCGCGCCGTGGTCCACATAGACGGTATCCCGTATCAGGCGCTCCGTCACATAGGCGCCGCAGAGGACCGCGCCGCGCTCATTAAAGACTTTGACGATGTCCCCGTGCGCGATGCCGCGCGCCGCCGCGACCGAGGGATGCATCCAGACGGGTTCGTACTGGTAGCCGTCCTTTCCGCGCACCTTCATCGTTTCGACCTCGCGGTTCCATATTATATCGTCGCACTGGGCGTGCATACGCCAGCGGCCGTGGTTCGACATACAGAGCAGCGGATACGTCTTCGCGCGGTCTCCGCTCAACCGCTCGTCATGGCTCTCGCTCTTTTCTATCCACTTCGGTACGGGCGGGCGCTCCGGATCGTCAGGCATATGCTTCGCTATGGCCGTCGACGTAAATTCGAGCAGGCCCGTCGGTGTTGTCAAGGGATTTTCCTGCGGGTTTTTATAGAACTCATAGAGGCCGGCGGGGACGTCCTGCGCGTCCGGTTTGCACGGCACGACGTATATCTTGCGCCTGCTCCATTCCTCGAACGGCATACGTTCCTCGCAGCCCGAAGCCTTGTAGAAGAGGCGCACCCTCTCCTCCTCCGACATATTCCCCGTATAGGCGTCAACGTATTCCGGCCCGAGCTTTTCGGCCACGCGCGCGCAGACATCGAAGTCGCTCACGGATTCGCCGATGGGTTCGCAGCACGGTTCCTCCTTGTAGACGGACATGAAGCCGCCACTCGAAAAATCGTTGCCGATGTCGTGCATCTCGTGCTTCGTCACGACCGGGAAGATGATGTCCGCAAAGTAGCAGTCGTTTTCAAGCCACGGATGCTGCGCAACGATACATTCTATATCCTCATGCTGCATGGAGCGGATGGACAGGTTGCCGTCGTTCCAGCACGTGGTCTGGCACGGCGCGTCCGTCCATATCATATGCACCTTGGACAGTCCCGGCCGCGGATAGACCATCTTGTCAAACTGAAATTCCGACGTCGGGTGGCGGTAGTTCGTCTGCGGGTTTGCCGGCTGCTGGCTTGAGCTGAACACCTGCATGCCGTACCACTCGGCGCCGCCCTCGAGGATGGCGCGATGCACCATGCAGCGCGGGATGAATTGCAGCGGCGGCGGCAACGGCTCGAATAATTTCACAAGCTCCGGCGAACGCTCCTTCTGTGCGGGCGAGAGCTCATAGCGTTTCATATTGATATGGTCCGGCACGTCGCCCTTAACGGGGCGCAGCGGATCGCCTATCGTCGGCACGGCCGGCATGAACTCCCCCGTGTACGGCAGCGGGAAGTCCTTGTTCCAGAGATTGAACTCTATCATCTTTGCCTGATGCACGCCCGGGCTTCCGAGGGCGCGCATACCGAGCAGCATGGCTTCGAGGCGGGCCGGTTCCGAGGCGTAGGGCCCCCGGATAAAGCAGCCGCCGTTCGAATGGATGATGGACGTGATTTTCTTCGCCCAATCACGCGCGAGCGCCTTGATCGTCCACTCGGGCACGCCGCATTTTTCGCTGGCCCATTCCGGCGTCTTCGGTACGCCATCCTCCTTGCCGAGCACATAGTCCGCAAAGTTTTCAAAGCCGTAGCTGTGCGTTTCGATATAGTCCTGCTCGTAGGTCCCTTCCGTGATCCACACGTAGGCTATCGCAAGCTGCAGGGCAGCGTCTGTATTCGGCAGCACGGGTATCCACTTGTCCGCGTGGACGGCCGCGCCGTAGTTTAGGTCCGGGCAGATATAGATGCTCCTGAGCCCTATCTCTGACAGCCAGTAACAGAGGCGGCTCGAAATCTGGCCGACCACGCCGAGGGGCGTCGTCTCCGGGTCGCAGCCCCAGAACAGGAGGTTCTCCGTATGCCGCGCGATGTCCGGATAGAGGTTCGACATCGGCATCATCTCGCCGACGGGCTCGCAGCCCCAGACATGCTTCGCGCCCCAGAACCAGCCTTCCCAGCTGTCCATATTCCTCATCTGCAGCGTATAGCCGCCCATCAGCGAGAGCAGGCGGTTCGGGCAGCCGTGGCTCGGCGCGACGTGTTTGCCCTCCCCGTGCATATCGGATTGGCAGAGGACCGCTTCGGGCCCGTAGGTCTCCTTCATGCGCACGAGTTCGTCCGCGACGATGCGCGCGGCTTCGTCCCACGAGATGCGCTCGTATTTGCTCGTACCGCGGTTCTGCGGATTGCGCTCGCCCTTCGGGTCCCAGTCCACGCGTTTCAGTGGATAGCTCACGCGGTTCTTCGAATAGACGCGCGCCTTGTAGCCGAGGCCGAGCGGCGTGATGGGAACCTTGTTGCCCGCGGAAAAACTGCTCCCGCGCGCTTCGATGGTCCACGGGTTGCAGTGGGTGTCCGTGTATTCCTTGTCATACTGATAGGGGCGTATCCGCGTAATCTTTCCGTTATTCGAATCGACGCGGCAGGGGCCGCCGCTCTCGGGGCCCATCAAGCTGAAGCTGACGACACTCGTGGTATCGGGGGTGAATTTTTTCGACATATGAAGTACTTCCTCGCTCGTGAATAATGACGAAATATGATTTTATTATAATACAAATAGCGCCATACCCTCTACAAAATCAGAAAATTGTGATATGATTTTTTGCGTAAGAGTTTCGTGTCGGGCAGTTGGCCAATTCTTCGGTTCCCCGTCCGACAAGTGAAGGAGGCAATTCCATGAGCTACAAAATTACGAGAAAAGACGAAGTGTATACCTATGAAGCGCCGGGGCATTTTGACGTGCGCACCACACGCGTACACGACGCGGCGGACGTGAACGGAGGGACCATTACGATGGGCCTCAGCCATTTCCTGCCCGGCGGCGGCTGCAATTACGGCTCGAACGCAAAGGAGACGATCTACTACATTATTGAAGGGCAGATGTATCTCGAGAGCGAGGTCGGCACGCCGGACGAGGTCAAGACGACGCTGCACGCGGGCGATTCGTATCACTGCGGGCCGGGGACTCAGAAGTCCGTCGTGAACAACGGGCAGACCGCCTGCCAGATGCTCGTGGCCCTCGCGAACCCGGCCGCGGAATAGCGCATCCTCTTATACGGTTTTGAGCGGGAACGCGAGATACAAAATCGGTGACGTCGCGCGCATCCTCGGCATATCGACGGATTTGATCCGCTATTATGAGGAACGCGGCGTCGTCAAACCGCATAAGGACAAGTACAACAACTACCGGTATTACGACGCGTGGGACGTGAACTTCCTCGTCGATTGTCTCTGGTACAAGAAGATGGGATTTTCAATCGACGAAATCGCGAAGATGACGTCGAACGAGTCCTATGATGATTTCGTGCGGCATTTATCATCCCAGGGCGACGAGATACTGGAGACCCTCCAGCGGCAGAACCTGCTGCTCGAACGCATCCGGAACCACACGGAGAGCGTGGTGCGCGTGAAGGACTTCCTCGGCGTCTGCGACATCACGAAGAACAAGGAATTTCTTTACTATTTGAACCGGTTCAACCTCGAGTATAACAACTCGCAGGAGCTGCAGCTGCTGAACAGGACCTGGGAAAAATATATGCCGTTCACCAAGCGGCTTTTCGTGATAGACCGCGAAAACCTCGGCACGGAGAGCGAGGACTACGCCTTCGGTTTCTCCATCGGCATGAAATACGCGGAGAAATTCGGTGTGAAACAGGGCGGCTGCGTGAAGCATATGCGGCCGAAGCTCTGCGTACATTCCGCATTCAAGAGTTTCGGCAAGGACGCTTTCACGCCGCGCCATTTGGACTTTATGCTGAAATTTGCGTCAAAGAACCGCTTGCGCCCGGCGGGCCACGCTTTCGGCAACCTCATATGCAGCATACCCGAGGACGGCGGGCATGTCGGCTATTTCGAAGCGTGGATACCCGTTGAAAAATTTGAAAAATAATAACTGAAAGGGGAACAGTAATGTACATGACAGAAAAACATGAGCTCTTCCGGAAACTTGTCAAGCAATTTGCCGAAACGGAATTGACGCCGGAAATTCTTGACGAGGTGGAAGCAACCAATCATTTCCCCCGGGAGCTCATAGCGAAGTATGCGAAGTGCGG
>JAITEX010000062.1 GCA_031281765.1 Eubacteriales Family XIII. Incertae Sedis bacterium
GGGCTCTATTTCAGCCCCGCCGTATACGGCGCTGTCGTGGACGCGGCCGCGAGGCGCGGCATTGCCCTGCAGCACAGCGTGACCGCATATACGCTCGCGGAAGCGGATGAATTGATGGAAAGCGCGGGCGGCGTTCCGGCGGCCGCGCTCGGTATCCCGGTACGCGGCGGGCGCGTGTACCGGACATCGGATGTAACGGACGCGGCGGCGGTACTCGCGGAATTGGGAGGGAAACGATGGATGTAAAAGAAACGTTGAAACGGCTCACGAACGTACTCGGAGGGTCGGGTGACGAATTTCGCGCGAGCGCGGTATTCGCGGAACTGATCCGGCCGTTTGCGGACGAGGTGGAAACGGATGCCTATGCAAATGTCACGGCTGTCAAGCGTTGCGGTAAGGAAAACGCGCGGCTCGTGATGATAGACGCCCACATCGACCAGATGGCGATGATGGCGAAGGAGGTCACGGACGACGGCTTCGTGAAATTCATAGCGCAGGGCTTTGACCCCCGGCAGCTCTACGGTGCGGATGTGACGCTTATCACGCGCGCCGGAAAGGAACTGCCCGGTATCGTCGCTACCTTTCCGAAAGAGCTGCAGTACGAAGAAATCACGGATACGGTCCCCGTGGACGAGCTTTCAATCGACCTCGGATTGCCCGCGGAAAAAGTGAAAGCGGAGGTGACGGTCGGTGACTTCATCTACTACGCGAACGAAACGATCGAGCTTGCGGACGGAACGCTTTGCGGACGGGCTTTCGACGACCGCGCGGCGGTGACGAGCGTTTTAATCGCGGCGGAGAAACTAAGCGCCGAAACGCTCGGCTTCGATGTCCTCTATTCGGCGTCGGCACGGGAGGAAGTCGGCGGCCCGGGCGCCGCCATCGTGGCGAACCGTTACAAACCGGATTTTGCGGTCGTGCTCGATCTTGCGCAGGCGAAGTGCGACGCGTACAGCGAGCCGGACGCGTTTGAACTCGGGGGCGGCGCGGTCATAGGCAGGGGCGACCATAGCAGCCCGCGCCTTGCGGAACGGCTTGCGGAGGTCGCGCGAGCGAAGGAGATACCGTTCAACTTCCAGGCGATTCCGGCGCAAAGCAAGACCAACGCGGGACATATCCAGCTCGCGGCGACGGGGATCGAAACGGCCGTCCTCTCGTTTCCCGAGCGCTATTCCCATTCCCCGGTCGAGATTGTCAGCATTGCCGATACGGAGAAGACGGCGCAGTTGCTGGCGGAGTTTGTCCTGTCGCTCGGGCCGCATGATTTTCGCGGCGATCCGGACGCGGAGATTTCCGGTTACAAAGGAGGTGGCTTGCGGTGAGAGAATATTTGAAGGCGCTCTCGGAGATCGACGGCGTTTCCGGACGTGAGGAAAGGGTTGCGGACTTTATTGCGGAACGCGCAAAGCCCTATGCCGCGTCGATAGAGCGGGATGTGCTAAAGAACTTATTTATACTGAAGAAAGGCGCAAGGACGCCTGAACGCCCGATAGTGTTCGCGGCTTCCATGGACGAATGGGGCTTTGTCGCGGACGAGGCAAAGGACAGCGGCGCAATCAACCTCTCGTACGTGGACGGTATGGATCCCAAGGCCGTCATCGGAAAGCGTTTCCGCGTGGCGGGCGGTGAAGCGCGCGGTATAATTTCCGTCGTGTCGCAACACTTGACGGGCAAAAGCGGGACGGACAAGGTTCCCGAGCTGCGCGACCTTACGCTCGATGTCGGCGCGAAGAACAAGGATGGGGGCAAGGCGGTCGTGAAGCCGGGAGACGGCATTGTCTACGACTACCCGTTCACGGAATTCGGCGAGGGTTTCTATCGCGGCAAGGCGGTGGACGCCCGCCTCGGTTGCGCGATTCTTCTGCGGCTAATCGAGGAAGCGGACCCCGCATACGATATACAATTCATCTTTACGGCGTCGAGCAGAATAGAACATCGCGGCGCGGAGGTCGCGGCGCGGAGGATTGACCCGGGCATCGTGATTGTCGCGGCGGCGGCGGCGGCAGGGGACGTCCCGCCGCAAAAGAAAGTGGAGCGCTCGTGCGCGGTCGGCAAAGGCGTCGTTCTCGGGCTGAAAGAGTACGGGACTATCTACAGCCGCGAATTGCGCACACATATCGAAGCGCTCGCCGCAAAAAACGGCATAGCGACGCAGACAAGGAGCGGGATGAGGGGCGAGAGTGACGCGGGCCAGCTGCATCATTACGCATCCGGCGCCAAGGTCGCGGGAATCGGCGCGCCCGTCCGCTATGTCGGCACGGGAAACCCCATCGTTCACAAAGACGATGTGGAAGCGGCTTATCGACTCGCAAAGGTCTGCGCGGAAGAAGAATTGAGGTGGCAGGGATGACGGATATTTTTGAACTGCACGGAAGGCTCGTTGAAACGGCGGGCATATCCGGCATAGAACAGCGGACGGCAAAGCTGATACAGGAACTCGCCGCGCCGCTTGTGGATGAGATTTGGACGGACACGCCCGGAAACGTGATTACGCATATTCGTGGCGAGGGGAAGAAGATCCTTATCTGCGCGCATATGGATGTCGTCGGGTTTGTTGTGCGCGGCGTAGACGAGAAAGGTTTCGTGTGGCTATCGCGCGTGGGCGGCGTCTTCCATCAGTTCTGCTGGAATCGCCTGCTGCGCTTCGAGAACGGCGCAATAGGTACACTGCGGCCCGTCATGGGAGAAAACAGGGAGTTCACGACAAAAAAGGTTTCCGACATCGGTGAGGACGATTATTTCTGCGATCTCGGTGCGTCAAGCCGCGAGGAGGCGCTTGCAATGGTTTCGGTCGGCGAAGGCGCGGTCTGGGTCGCGGATCGCCAGCTGACGGAGGACGGTGTCATCATCAGCCCGTATTTTGACGATCTCGGCGGTTGCGCGGTCCTGTTGAAACTCTTAGAGGATCTGAAGGAGAGCGGGAACACGGGCGGCAACGACATCTATATCGTCTTTACGGTACGTGAGGAAATCGGCGTTATCGGCGCGCTTGTCGCGGGCAATCAAATTGTGCCGGACTACGGCATCGCGGTCGACGTGACGACGGCGTGGGATTCGCCGAGCAACCGGCCGAAATATGAGGGCTATACGAAGATAGGCGGCGGGCCGGCTCTGGCCGTCCGCGACGCGCTGCTCATTGCGGACAGGCGTTTCAACGAGCTGTTGGCTCGCGCCGCGGATGAGAACGGCATCCCGTATCAGCGCGGGTTTGCGAAAGGCGGCACGGACGCGTCGTCTTTTCAGGGCGTCGGCAGCGGCGTAGCCGTTACGAACGTCAGCATTCCGCAGCGCTACCTGCATACGGCGGAGGAAATGTCTTCGCTGCATGACGCGGAACAGGTGGCCGCGCTGCTGAAAGCGTTCCTCGCAAAGCCGCTCTCTTGACCGGCGCTTCCCTCTATTGCGGGACTGCGGATAAGCGCTTGCGCTCCCATTCCCGGGAACAGATAAAAGGAGAATAGACCCATGTTTGATGTATACGAATTGCAAACCCGGCTTGCCAACGCGGCGCTCCCCTCGGGATTTGAAGCGCCGCAGGCCAAACTGCTCGCGGAACTGGCCGAGCCGTTTTCCGATGAAGTCACGATAGACACTCTGGGCAATGTCGTCGCCCGCAGGAAGGGCGAAGGGACGAAGATTGCCATTCCCGCGCATATGGACGTGCTCGGGCTGCTTGTAACGGAAGTAGGCAAAGACGGCTTTGCCCGTTTTGACACGATAGGCGGAATCAGTCCGTTGACGCTGCTCGCCACGCCTTTCGTGTTTGAAAACGGGCGGCGCGCCGCCGTACGCGCGGAGGCGGCTCAGATAGAGAAGGCGAAGACGATAGAGGATTTCAACGATAAACGGGATATGTACGTTGACATCGGCGTCATAGACAAGGAGACGACGGAGAAATATATCCGGCCGGGCATGGTCGCGAAGTACGGAACGCATCCGACGAAGCTCGCCGGCGGCAGGATATTGGCCACGCCCTACGCCGACGACCTCATCTGTTGCGTCAGCCTCCTGCTCGCGCTCGAAAACTTGAAGGACGTCAAGCCGGAAAACGATCTCTATTTCGTCTTTACTGTCCAGGAAGAGGTTGGTACGCGCGGGGCGCGGGCGGCGGCATGGCATATAGACCCCGATGTCTGCTTCGTCGCGGACGTCTGTGACGCCATCGACAGCCCGTCCGCGGAGTTCCCCATCGGAAATGGGCTCGGCAAGGGGCCGGCCATCAAGCTGCGCGACGGCGGCGCGCTCTCACACCGCGTGATTGTCGACCACATAGTCGACGCGGCCGAGGAAAACGCCATTCCCTATCAATACGACCCGATGGTCTATGGCGGGACGGACGCACGCGCTATGCAGCACGCGCGCGGAACGGTCCTGTCGAGCGGCGTCAGCATCCCGACGCGCGACATCCATTCGCCCTACGAGATGGTGTCCGTGGACGATGTCGTGAACGCGGGGCGGCTCATCGCGGCGGCTGCGGCGAAAAAATTGACGCTATAACGGGAGGCTCAACCCGGCGATATCCGGGCCGTTACGATTATGATAAAAGATACGGTATCTATAATAGGAAAACTCGTGGACGCGGGCCGCATGGATTCCGACGTGCGCGCCCTCGCCGTCCATGAACGCTACCATTCCACGGCCGGCTTTCGCCGGGCGGCGACGCTCTGCCTCGAAAGGCTCAGGGGCGCCGGATTGAACGCGGAACTTCTCTCCTATCCCGCGGACGACGACATCCTCTACGAATCGCAGTTTACGTTGCGGGACTGGGTGTGCCCCGAGGGGTGGCTCGCGCTCGAGGATGAGCCGTTCCGCCTTATTGCGGACAGGGTAGCCATGCCGTGTTCCGTGATTCAAAGGAGCGGCGCCCAACCGGACAGGGAGAAGCGCTTTGAACTCGTGCGCGCGGACGCGCCGGACGTAAGCGGCAAGGTCATTCTGCTCCGGGATAAGCTTCCGGACGAAATGAAGGATGTCTTTCTCTCGCGCGGTGCGGTCGGCGTCGTATACAGTGAGATGAGCGCGCCGCGTCGCGAAGACATCATCAAATGGATATCGTTCACCGATCCGGACCTGTCGCATATTTTCGGATTTGCCGTGACGCCGCGCGAGGGCGACCGTATAGAACGCCGTATAGGGGAAGGGGAAACAAGCGGGACGCCGGTGCGCGCCCGTTGCTTCGTCGAAGCTTCCCGCCATCCGTCGACTATAGAAAACGTGACGGCGCGCATTGAAGGCGAGACGAATGAGGAAGTCCTGCTTGTCGCGCATCTGTGCCATTTGCGCGGCAGCGCGAACGACAACCTCTCGGGCGTGGCGGCGGTCATGGAAGCCGCGCGCGCCTTAAGCCGCGCGACGGAGAGCGGACTGCTCGCCAAACCCCGGCGCAGTGTGCGCATCCTCCTTGTGCCGGAATACCTCGGCTCCTATGCCTATGTGTCGAAGCTCACCCCGGCGCAGCGCGCGAACCTCGTTGCGGGGCTGAACCTCGACATGGTCGGCGCGTCGCAAAGCGGGCATAACGGACCGCTCTCGATCTGCGACACGCCTGCTGCGACGCCGAGTTTCGTAGCTGATCTCGCGTGGGCTGTGAATGAGGAGCTCGGGAAGGACGACTGCATTACGTCGAAATACGGATACGTTCCCCTGTACATCTCTTGCGCCACGGGTTTTCGCGGCGGCAGCGACCACGCGGTCTTTTCCGACCCGCTTCTTTGGACGCCGATGCCCATGCTCGGGCAGGAACCGGACTTCTTCTATCATACGAGCGGGGATTTGCCCGAAATCCTTGACCCGTTCATTTTGAAAAAGTCGGCAACCCTCGCCGCCGTCTTTGCCTATACGCTCGCGACGCTGTCCGAAGATGATGTCAAAATTATTCTCGGCGTCCGTGCGGAGACCCTCCTGCAGCATTTGACCGGATTGATCGAACTGTGGCGAGACGGGAAGCTTTCGGAAGAGGAACGCCTCATTTATACCGGCAGCGCGATAGACCGCGGCTGCGCCGCGGCGGCCGATTTCCTGCGCTTTTTCCCGGATGGCCCGCAGGCTGTCAGGGATTTTATTCACGGGGAGATTGCCTCCCTGCGCGAGACGGCGGAGCTGTTTCTGGCGCCCTTTTCCGGCGCGGGCAAAGCGGGGGTTCACCCAAAAGCAAAACCGTATGCGAACGAGGAGCGTTACGCGTGGGTTCCCCTGCGCACGTTTGCGGGCCCCGTGCACGACCTGAAGAAAATCCTGCGCGCGCGCGGCAAAAGCGAGGCGTCCTATGACGCCTACACAAAGGATGTGCCGGCGTACGACATAGCCGCAATCGAACATCAGATGGAATACTTCATCGACGGCAGGCGAACCTGCGCGGAAATCATAAACGAAGCGCTGCTCGAAGGCCGCGGCGACCGCGATTTCGAGACGCTGTATCGTTATATGCTCATACTTGAGGAAGCGGAATTGATTCAGCGGAAGAAGTACTAATTTGGAGGTAAGGATGACCATACAAAAAACCACACAGATTTGTTACACTGCGGTGAACCCGGCGCGGCTCGACACGATCGTGCGCAACTTAGCCCCTTACGCGCGCTATCAGGTAACGCCGGAGTTCCGCGAGGCGGCGATCTTTTGTCGTGACGCGCTGCAAAGGGAGGGCTTCGAGACGGAAATCCTCTCCTATCCGTCGCAAAAAGGTGTGCGCTACCAGACAGCCATCCCCGCGCCGGAGTGGGATTGCAAGGCGGCCTGGGCCGAGCTTGTGAACGACGGGAACCGCAGGATTGCGGATTATGCCGCAAACAAAAACCAGGTATATGAACACAGTGGCGCTTTCTCATCGGAAGAGCCCATCGAGCTCGTCCTTATGGATAAGGGTGAGGATGAGGCGGCCTATGAGGGTATTGACTTCAGGGGCAAAGCCGTGCTGCTGTACCATATGCATTTTTCTCAGGTCAAGTGGGTATTTGACAAGCGCGGCGCGGTCGGCTTCCTCGCGTGCGGGAAGCCGGAGCCGGGGTTTGAGGACATCATCTATTGGGCGGCAATCCGGGACCCGGAATACTTCCGGCTGTTCGCCTTCCAATTGTCGCCGAACGAAGGGACGCGGGTAAGGGATTTCATCAAGAAGCGTTGGGCCGATGAAGGCGAACCCGCGCTCGTGCGCATCCACGCGGATACGAACATAGGGGACGGCTCGTTTGAGAATGTCACCGCCTTGCTCAGGGGGGAAACGGATGAGGAGATTCTGATCGTCGCCCACCTCTGCCACCCGCAGAACAGTTGCAACGACAACCTCTCGGGCGTCGCGGCAGGCATGGAGGCTTTGAGGATACTGAAACAATTGACGGAGCGGGGCGCGTTGCCGCCGCTGAAGCGGAGCATCCGCCTGCTGCTTGTCCCCGAATACCTCGGTTCGTATGCCTATGTGACGCAGATAGGCGAAGAGCGCCGCAGGATTCTCGCGGGGCTGAATCTCGACATGGTCGGCGCGACGCAGGATGACCATAACGGGCCGGTGACGATTTGCGAGCCGCCCCACGCACAGAGGAGCTTTGTGACGGGGCTTGCCTCGGTGATTCTGCGGGAACTGAAGAAGGACCTCAGCATTACGTCGGAATACGGGACCGTCCCCCTGTGGAACGCCCTTATCACAGAATACCGGGGCGGCAGCGACCACGGCGTGTGGAACGACCCTCTGATCGGCGTGCCGATGCCGATGGTCGGGCAGATGCCGGACAAATACTATCATTCGTCGGGGGACAAGCCGGAAACGCTCGACCCGTTCATCCATGCCAAATCCACGGCGCTCGCGGCCGCGTTCGCCTATTCGCTCGCAAACCTGTCGGCGGAGGATATTCCCGTACTGCAGAACGAAATCGCCGAGCGGCTTGTGAACCGCATTGGTGACGCGACGAACAGGGCTCTTGCGGGCGAGCTCGACGAGGAGGGGTTCGCGCGGACGGTCCGGCATTATACGGAATTCTATACGGGAACGGCGGACGATTACGAACGGTTCTTTTCGGGAGATGAGGCGGCGCGTGTCAGGGAAGGCGCGACTGCGGAGAAGGCGCGCCTTGCGCGGCTTGCGGCTTTGGCGGCGCGGCGGGCGTTCGGAAAAGAGGTGAGCGAGCCGGAGCCCGTATGTACGGAAGAAAAATACCAGGCTGTCCCGAAACGGAATTATCTCGGCCAGATTTACGACATCGACGATGTCGTGTCGGAAAAGGAAGGCGGGAAGGAGCGGCAGGACGCCTACGAAAAGACTGCGCAAGCCGCGCTATGGGGGTCGATCGAACACCAGGCCGATTATTATATAGACGGAAAGCGGACTATCGGGGAGATTGTGGAGGCTGCCGTGCTTGAATGCCACGGTTACGGCACGCACGAAGCGCTGTACGAGTATATCAAGCTGCAGGAATTCCTGGGATTGATCGAGATAACCGGGGCGGATGAAACGGAGGGGCTGTCATGACGTTGCGGCATACGGTAGAAGCCCTTGAGAAGGCGGTGAGCGCGGAGCGCATGGATTCCATCGTACGGCGGCTCGCGAACTACGAGCGGTACCATGCGTCACGGGGATTTCGGGACGCGGCGGATATCTGCTGCGCATATCTGAAAAGCGAAGGCATCGAAGCCGGGATACATGCCTATCCGTCCGGAAACGGGGAAACCTACGGCACGGGGATGTCCTATGGGCCGAAGGAGTGGGTTTGCAGGGACGCGTGGTGCGAGCTTGCAACGGACGGTTACCGGCGCATTGCGGACTACCGCGGGAATACGAGTTCGATTTTTGAGGCTTGCGGACCGTGCGCCGAGCCCATTGAAACGGAGGTCGTCCTGCTTGAAAAAGGCACGGACGAGGCGGCCTATCCGGATGTTGACCTCACGGGCAGGATGGTCTACGCGCCGGCGGCGTCCGCCTGGGATCTTGCGTGGACACATAAAAAACGCGGTGCGCTCGGCGTCATCCAGGACCGCGCCGTTTCCAATCGGGAACACGGGGTGATTCCGTCCGGCGATACGGACTATGACAATGTTCGTCCGTGGGCAGGATGGGAGAAGAACGGTGAAAGACAGCCGCTCGGGTTCTGCCTGACGCCGTTTGAGGGCCGGGCGCTGGCGGCTCATATCAGGGATCGGCAGGAGCAGGGAGAGAAGGCCGTCGTGCGCGTCTTTGCGGATACGGAGCTGAAGCCGGGCGCCTTTGAGGTCGTCGTCGGCCGGTTGCCGGGCGAGACGGATGAGGAACTGCTCATCACTGCGCATCTCTGCCATCCGCGCGGCGAGGCAAACGACAATCTCTCGGGCGTTTCGGGCGCGATGGAAGTCCTGCGCGTATTGAAGCACTTGACCGAACGCGGGACTCTCGCGCCGCTCAAGCGCGGCGTGCGCGTCATCCTCGTGCCGGAATGCCTCGGTTCCTGCGCCTATCTCGATGAAATCGGAGAGGGCAGGAAGAAGCTGCTTGCGGGCATCAACCTCGATATGATAGGAGCTTCGCAAAACGGGAATTACGAGCCTATAGGCATCAACGAACCGCCGTATTCCTGCAGGAGTTTCGTTACGGGTCTGCTCTCCGCGCTTCTGAAAGAGGTTTCCCGCGACGCGTGTATCACGTCAAAATACGGCTATGTGCCGCTGTTCAACGCCCTGATAATGGAATACAACGGCGCAAGCGACCATGCTATCTGGACGGACCCCGCCGTCGGCGTGCCCATGCCGATGATAGGGCAGGCTCCGGACCGCTATATCCATACGGACAAGGATCTGCCGGAGACGCTCGACCCGTTCATCCACGCAAAATGTACGACGTTGGCGGCTGCCTACGTCTATACGCTTGCGAACCTGTCGGCCGCAGACGTGAAGCTCATAATGAATGAACAGGCCGAACGCTTCGTCAACCGCCTCAACCATGTCGCGGAGCAGGCGCTTGGCGGGGACATCACGGAAGACGACTTCGCGCGCTACGTCCATTTGATTTATCTCGATTTTTATGTCGGGGCCTGCGATGACTTTCTGCGGTTTTTCCCGGAACAGGGAGGAGAAGAGGCGGCTGCCGTGCGTGCCATGGTCGAGGATGAAAAGGCGCGGCTGCGCGAGATCGCGGCATTGGCCGCAAGCGGCGTAGGCGACGGGTTTCCCGAACGTCCCGCGCCGAAATTCACGGGAGGGCTTTACGACGGGATACCGAAACGCGGGTTCCTTGGGACGATGGACGATGTATTCTTCAATACCCCGGGGGCGTTGGCGAAGATAGACGAACTCGACAATATGTTCTCCGGCTCACTGTACGCGAAAACGGGCTACCTGATTGACGGTGTGAGGACGCTTGGCGAAGTGGTGGAGCAGGCGTTCTATGGCAATCATCAGGACAGTACGCCGGAATCGATCCGTGATTTTGTGCTGTTGATGAAAGAGGAAGGGTTTGTAACGTTTCAAGAGTTTACCTGATGGAGGGGCTGATATGAAATTTTCGGAAATGGAATATACGCGGATAGATGTCGCGGAAGAACTGGCGCGGTATTTAGATTTCGCCGCGCAGATTGAAAGGGCCGCGTCCTTTGAGGAAGCGGAGGCCGCCTATTTGGCTTACGACAAGGCTGCCGGACACGTGGATACATTGGCGACGCTCGCGATGATTCGCCGGCAGCTCGATATGGATGACGCGTATTATAAAAAAGAAAACCTGTTCTGCGAGCAAGCCCGCGTGGAACTCGGCGCGGGGATACAGAAAGTCGCGGAAGCGGTCCTCAGCTCCGCCTTCCGGCAACGGTTTGCGGACAAGTACGGCGAAATCCTGCTATCGAAGCTGTCCGACACGCTCGATACGTCAAACCCGCTCATAACAGATGAACTCAAGGAGGAGAGCCGGCTTGGAGAGGAGTACGACGATCTCCTGCAAAACGCGAAAGCGCTATGGGACGGCAAACTGCTCACGCAGTATGAGCTGTCGGATTACAAATGCTCGGAGGACGATGAGGTGCGGCTGAGGGCGTGGCGCGCGAGCGGGGAAGCTTATCAGCAAAGCGGCGAGGCCTTAGACCGCGTCTATGACGACCTCGTGAAGCTCCGGACCGCCGCCGCGCGGAAACTTGGCTATGAGAATTTCATCCCGCTCGGCTACAAGCGGATGCAGCGGGACTGGTTCGGGCCGGAAGACCTGCCGGCGTTCCGTGCTGCCGTCAAAGAACTCATAGTACCGCTTGCCACGCAGCTCACGCGTGACCAGGCCGCGAGGACCGGCATGCCGTGGCCGATGAATTTTTCCGAAAACTCATTGACGTTTCGCAGCGGCCTGCCGAAACCCGTCGGCACACAGGAAGATACGTTTCGCACGGGCGTGGAGGCTTTCCGGCAACTGTCGCCCGAAACCGCGGAATTTATCGATTTTTTGACGGAGAACGAACTCTACGATGTTTCGCAGCGCTCGTCAAAATCCTCGGGCGGATTTGTCGCCTTTCTGCCCGATTACCGCGCCCCCTTCCTGTTCTCGCATTTCAGCGGCAAGGTGGTGGACGTCAATTCCCTTACGCACGAAGGCGGGCACGCGTTTGCGGGCTATATGACGCGGGATATCGTCCCGTCCCTCCTGCGTCACCCCCCGATGGACACGGCGGAGATTCATTCGCAGGCTATGGAGTTTTTCCTGTTGCCGTGGGCTGAGGACTTCTTCGGGGACGACGCGTTGAAATTCAGCGTGGAGCAACTTACGGAGGTTTTCACCTTTATTCCCTACGGCGTAATGGTCGACGAATTCCAGCATATCATGTACGAGCAGCCGGAGATGTCACCCGGAGAGCGACATAAGGTGTGGAGCGGCCTCATGGCCGACTATACGCCGTGGCTCAAGTCCGGCGACATCCCGTTTTACGGCGACGGGCAGCACTGGCAGCGGCAACCGCATATCTACACTGCCCCGTTTTACTACATTGACTATGTCCTCTCGCAGATCGGAGCCCTGCAGTTCCGGGCTGCGGCGCTTACGGACCGGGAGGACGCATGGGCGCGCTATGTGACCCTCGTTAAGGTTGGCGGCCGGGAGAACTTCCTCGGCCTCGTGAAGGCGGCCGGCTTTGATTCGCCGCTGCGCAGGGAGACGCTTTCGCAGATTGCCGAAGGATTGGGTGGCTGGCTCGCGGGCGTGGATCTTTCATCGTTGGCATAGGAACATCGAAAGGATTTTACATCATGGCATTGCGCACTACAGTAAAAACGGTAGCTCAGATTATCGACCCGAAGCGCATGGACGTCTGCGTGAGGTCGCTGAACAATTATGAGCGCTACCAAGCATCTCAGGGATTTCGGGACGCGGCGGAATGGGTACGGTCTTACTTGGAATCGGAGGGTATTCCGGCCGGGGTCAAGTCCTATCCGGCTGAGGCCGGGCGGTTCTATGAAACGATGCCGAGCCCGTACGAATGGGTGTGCAGAGGCGCGTGGTGCGAGCTTTTTGATGACGGAAGCCGTCGCATTGCCGACTATGCGGCGCACCGGAATTCCGTTTTTGAAGGCAGCGGCGCCTGTCCCGAAATGAAAGAGCCCGTAGAATTCGTGCGCGTAGACAATGAGGACGAAAGCGCGTGGACGGGGACGGACTTCACGGGGAAGGTTGTATTTTTGGACGGTATGAGGCCCAATAGTGTCCGTTGGCTCTTTGAGAACCGCGGCGCGACAGGCTTTGTGTGCGTGAGCAGGCCGGTAACGGACAGGCCGGACGCCATGTATTGGAGCGGGATAAGGGAGCCTTTCTGGGAACCGTTTTTCGGATTTTCAGTCAGCCCGGGAGAGGCCGGACGTATTCGGGAGCATTTCGAGCAACTTGAAAAAGAAGGCCGGAAGCCGCGTGTTCGCTGCTTTGCCGACACGGAGCGGCGCGAGGGGAGTTTTGAGCTTGTCACGGCGCTTATCCCCGGCAGGACGGACAAGGAGATTCTCATCGTCGCCCATATGTGCCATCCGCAGAACAGCTGCAACGACAACCTTTCGGGCACGGCGGCCGCCGTCGAGACGTTCCGCGCCTTGAATCTGCTTCTTAAACGGGGAATGTTGCCCCCTTTGAGGCAGGGGATCAGGCTGCTCTTAGTGCCGGAGATGCTTGGCAGTTACGCCTATATCGGCGAGCGAAAATCGCGAGGGGACCTCGGGAAAATTCTCGCGGGCATCAACCTCGATATGGTTGGCGCGTCGCAGGACGGGCACAATGGCACGTTGAACTTGAACGAACCGCCGCACAGCCTGCCGAGTTTTGTCGGAGGCCTCGGAAAGGCGGTTCTGGCGGAATTGCGCAAGGACGCATACGGCATGACAAAGACGGATGTCGTCCCGGTTTTCAACAGTTTCATGACGGAATACCACGGCGGCAGCGACCACGCACAGTGGACGGACCCGCTCGTCGGCGTGCCGATGCCCATGCTGAACCAGTTGCCGGACCGGCTCTATCATACGGACGCGGATCTGCCGGAAACGCTCGACCCGTTCATCCTTTGGAAATCTGCAACATTAGCGGCTGCTTTCGTCTATACGCTCGCTGCATTGTCGGTTTCGGACCTTCCCGTCATTATGCAGAACGTTTCGGAACTGCTCGTGAACCGGCTCGGAAAGGTGGGGGAAGCGTTTGCCGCGGGCGGATACGGGCCAAAATTCTATGCGCATATGGCCGCACAGTATACGGAATACTACCTCGGAACCTGCGGTGACTACGAACGGTTTTTCGATGGCGCGGAGCGGGATGATGTCCGGAAAATCGCGGAGGAGGAACGGGAGAGGCTCAGGCAAATCGCGAATCTGACCCACGGTCGGGTAGTGGAAGCCGCGTACGGTGACCCGGCCGCGAATCAGGACCGGCGCGAAAACGCGGACGGGCGCATCCCGTTCGACACGATACTGAAAGAGCTTGCGGACGAAAAATATGACGCGGTTCCGGTCCGGGAGTTCCTGGGCCAGGCCTATTACATCGCGGACGACGGCGAGGAAATCGCGGCGACGGCGGAAGGCGGCGCCGAACGGTACAAGGCGTTCAAAGAGCAGTTCGATGCGCGCGGCGACGACGGTATGCCAAACCCCTCGCAGCACCTCATCGTCTATTATATCAACGGCAGGAACACGCTGCGCGAAATCATCCGGCGCGTCATCCTCGAGAACCATGGCTACGGGGACCCGCACTTGATGTACGAGTTCATCACGCTGTTAAAGGACTTGCAATTGGTCCGGTTTTTGTGATGGCCTATTCGTTACCAAGAGAGACAGACGCACGCCGCCGCTCTAATCTGCATAAAAGAGTATAATAGAGGAGTAATTCAATTTTGCAAAGAGCGGTAATGATGCACAGCCGCTCGTAGAGGGAGGTGCAAGATGATAGAAGTAAGCCCCGTGTTGTCTTTTTACGGGGACTGCGAAGAAGCGTTTGAGTATTATCGGGCCGTGTTCGGCGGCGAGTATCAATTCATATACCGGTATAAGGATGTGGATCCGGAGAGCGTGGCAAAGGGTTACGGGGAGAAAATCATGCACGTTTCCCTGCCGCTCATGAAGAACGTGAACCTGATGGGTTCGGATATTTTGGACGGGGACGCGGGCGGCTTCGTGGGATCTGACGTATCGATCGGGCTGCGCCTGAATAATGAGGAGGAGACGCTCCGGCTGTTCGATGCCCTGGCGAAGGGCGGCGCCGTTGTCGTTCCTTTGGAAAAGGTATTTTATGCGGACCTTTACGGGGCGCTTATAGACCGGTTCGGCATCGGCTGGAGCTTCAACTGTAATATCGGGCGGGAAGCCGGAATATGAATATCGGCAGGGGACGTGTCAAAGTATACGGCCTCTTGGCACAAGTATTCATAGCCTGTAGGCTATGAAGGAATGGAGTGGACTATGACACTATACGAAACTATTTTTACGCGCCGCAGCGTGCGGAAATTTGATATGAATTCGCTTGATGAGACCTATCTTGCCGAAATACAGGAAGCCCTTGACGCGGCGCCGCAGCTGCCGTGGCAATCAGCGAGTTTTGAAATCGTGTACGCCAACGAGCTTCGAGGCGGGTTTGGCCCCTATGCGATTCTGGCGTATGCCGATGACAATGATGGCGCAAAGCTGAATATCGGCTATACGCTGCAGCACATGGATCTGTATCTGCAGAGCAAAGGCTATGGCAGCATTTGGTGCGGGGCGGCAAGCCCGAAGGACCCGGGGGATGATTACCGCATCCTGCTGAATTTCGGCAAAACGAATGTGCCGCCGCGCGCCGGCGAGAATGATTTCAAACGCAAAAAGATAACGGACATCAGCAATGAGGACAACGCCATTGCCCGCGCGGCGCGGCTTGCGCCGTCCGCAGTCAACCTCCAGCCGTGGAAGCTGAATTTCTCGGACGGAAAAGTGACCGTCATATCCAATGTGCGGGGTTTCGGCAGGCTGATTCCGGGGAAACTCCATATGTTTGACCTCGGCATCGTCCTGAAACACGTGGAACTGGCGATCAAGCACGAGGGCAAAACCATAAAATCCATTACACCGACCAAAGAGGGCGGCGCGCTTGCGGTCGAAGTAGCCTATAGAGACTGATCGGAGGGTCCCACTCTCAGGGTCATGGAGCAGTTCGGTTCAAGGCCCTGGCTTTTCAGGTAGTCCTCTCCCCATTCGTACATGGCCGAGAGGATCGGCTTGATGCTCCTGCCGAAATCGGTCAGGGAATATTCGACCTTCGGCGGCACCACGGGATAGACGGTGCGGACCACGAGGTTGTTTTGCTCAAGCTCGCGTAGCTGTTGGGTGAGCATTTTGGGCGTGGCCTGCGGAATCAGCTTGCGCAGTTCGCCGAACCGTAGCGTCGTATCGATGAGGTGCCACAGTATCAAGGACTTATATTTCCCGCCGATAAGCGACAGCGTAGCGTCCACGGGGCAGTTATAGTCGGAACAAGTGCAAAGCATAGTGCGTTCTCCTCAATCAACATCTCAAGCGCAATAGTATCTTTTTAGATACTATATCACAATAAAGTGCGTACTTGCAATCACGGCGATTAATGCCATAATAATAGTATGATTGTGCAAATGCGGCGGCTTACCGGCGTTGCTACTAAACGGAGGGACAGAACGATGTCTATTCAGGGGAAATCAAACAGAAAACCAGTGCGGAGGGCTATATTCTGCGCGCTTCTCGCGCTTATTCTTCCGCTTGCTTTGGCGGCTTGCGCGGGGACGGACGATTCGTCCGGGCAGCCCGAATCCGACGCGCCGGCGCTTGCGGCGGCCGACGGTGAGGATCTTATTATCAATACAGCCGACATCACGGAGAAAGCGACGTTCTACCCGGTGGAGAGCGACGGGACCCGTATGGAAGTCCTCGCGGTGAAAGCGCCGGACGGCACAATTCGCACGGCGTTCAACACTTGTCAGGTCTGCTACGATTCGGGGCGCGGCTATTATAAGCAGTCCGGCGACAAGCTCGTATGCCAGAACTGCGGAAATCAGTTCCCGATGAGCAGCGTTGAAATCGAGACGGGCGGGTGTAATCCGTGGCCGATTTTCGATGAGAGCAAGACGGTGACGGATGAGTCCATTACGATTCCCGCGAGCTTTCTGAAAGAATCGAAGGTCATATTCGGAAATTGGAAGCGGTCATATTGATGGAAAACCAGGTACTGAGCATAGGAGGTATGACCTGCGCGGTCTGCGCGCAGCGGGTCGAAAAAGCCATCAAGGGCGTGGAGGGCGTCGAAAGCGCTGCGGTCAACTTTGCCACGGAAAAGGCGACATTTACCTACGACCCCGGGCAGGTCCGGCTTTCCGGCATCAAGGCGGCGGTTGAAAAAATCGGGTACAAGGCCCTCGATACCGATATGGCCGGCGGCGCCGACGCGGACCGTGCGCGCAAACAGAAGGAAATCAAAACGCTTCGCACGAAGCTCATCGTTGCGGCGGCGTTTTCATTGCCGCTGCTCTACATCGCCATGGTTCCGATGGTGAAATCCGTGCGGCTGCCCTTCCCCGCGAGGCTTGAACCGATGGAACACCCGCTTATCTACGCGCTGGCCGAACTGCTGCTTATTATACCGGTCATCGGCGTGGGCTACAAATTCTACACGGTGGGTTTCAAGTCCTTAGCCCAGCGCAGCCCGAACATGGACTCCCTTATCGCCATCGGCACGAGCGCCGCCGTCATATACAGCGGCTACAATGTATTTCAAATCGTAAATGGCAACGCGCATGCGGTGGAGAACCTGTATTTTGAGACAGCCGGCATAATAATCACCCTCATTCTGCTCGGCAAGATGCTTGAAGCCATATCCAAGGGCCGCACGAGCGAGGCGATCAAGAAGTTGATGGGGTTAGCGCCCAAGACGGCCATCATTGTGCAGGGCGGCGTGGAAAAGGAGATTCCGATTGAGGAAGTCGCCATCGGCGACATCGTCGTCGTGAAACCCGGCGCGAAGATTCCCGTTGACGGCACGGTGATAGAGGGGCGCACCGCCATTGATGAATCCATGCTGACGGGCGAGAGTATGCCGGTGGACAAGGGTGCGGGCGACCCCGTGTACGCGGCCTCGCTGAACACCACGGGCACGGTCCGGTTCCGCGCCGAAAAAGTCGGCTCGGACACGGCGCTCGCGCAGATCATCAAGCTCGTTGAGGACGCGCAGAGCAGCAAGGCGCCCATCGCGCAGTTGGCCGACGTCGTCTCCGGCTATTTCGTGCCAACGGTATGCGCCATCGCCCTTGTCAGCGGCGTGGCGTGGTACTTCGGGACGGGCGGCGATATTAAATTCGCGCTGACCATCTTCATTTCGGTCCTCGTCATCGCCTGCCCCTGCGCCTTGGGCTTAGCGACGCCTACGGCCATTATGGTCGGTTCGGGCAAGGGCGCCGAAAACGGCATCCTGATCAAGAGCGGCGAAGCGCTCGAAACGGCGCACAAGATAGGCGTCATTGTGTTCGATAAGACCGGCACCATCACCGGGGGCAAGCCGACGGTGACCGATGTGCTTCCCGCGGACGCTCTCTCCCCCGATGACCTGCTGCGAATCACCGCTTCGGCCGAGCAGGGTTCCGAGCATCCCTTAGGCCAGGCTATCGTAGCCGGTGCGCGGGACAGGGGGATGGAACTCCTCAAGGCGGACAGCTTCGAATCCTTGACCGGACGCGGTATCGAAGCAGGTATCGGAGACAGGGCCGTTCTTGCGGGAAACCGCAAGCTGATGGATGAGCGGGGGATTCCGCTTTCGGCGCTTGAAGCCGAAGCCGACCGGCTCGCGGGCGAGGGCAAGACCCCTATGTATGTTGCTGTGGACGGGCAGTTTGCGGGCATCGTCGCAGTGGCCGATGTGGTGAAGGAGAGCAGCCGCGCCGCGATTGAAAGCCTGCACAAAATGGGTATAGAGGTCGCGATGATTACGGGCGACAACCAAAGGACGGCTGACACTATTGCGAAGCAGGTGGGGATTGACCGTGTGCTTGCAGAGGTGCTGCCGCAGGACAAATCGAGCGAGGTGAAGAAGCTGCAGGCCGACGGGCGCAAGGTGGCAATGGTTGGCGACGGAATCAACGACGCCCCGGCGCTCGCGCAGGCCGATATCGGCATCGCCATCGGCTCGGGTACCGATGTGGCTATGGAAAGCGCGGACATCGTGCTGATGAAGAGCGATCTGCGGGACGTTCCCACAGCCATCAACCTGAG